>JACROM010000008.1 GCA_016214445.1 Microcaldota archaeon | reverse complement strand
GTCGTACGCGAAAACGTGGTTGTACCATTACCGCGGCGTTCCAAGAAAATATTTTCATTGGTACTTGAAGGAAATCGAGTGGCGTTTCAACAACCGGAACGAAAGCCTTTTCAACAAACTCGCAGAAATACTAGTAAAAGTTGGTAGCACGAACTAGGGTATTACCAAAGTTTAAAGCCGGAGAAAACAAAGCAAATCCATGATAAGAAGAATTTTCGGGCTGCACCTGATGGGCAACTCAAAACTAGTGTTCAAGGTGCAGAAAGAGGAAACCAAGGACGAAAAGCGCAGCGCCATGTGGGCCGATGTTTTCGCGGGCGCGTTCGCCAACACCCGTTTCAAACCTACTGGAACGAAAATGACAGAGCTGGCGGAAGAACTGGGCAGGACCGAGTTGAAAAAAAATTTTTTGAAGAGAATAAGAACCGAGAGAACTACCGGCCCTTCCGGCAATGCGTGGACCGAGTTTCACCTTCCGCTGGAGGATGATGAAAGGCCAAAGCGCGGAAATGAACAGGCGTTGTTGGAAAAAGTGCTGGAAAAACTTACGGAAATCCACTTGCATGAATGCGACAGGGTAATTTTAAGTGTCAGGTAAAGCGAGCGCCTAAAGCGGAATGTAGTTCCTTCCGAAGAACACTATGAGCCAGATTACCAATGCGGCAATCATGTAGTAAGCGCTCTTCTGCGCGTAGTCGATCCAGTTCCCTTCTCCCTTATAGTCCTTCAGGAGCCCCTGTCCCAAGTAAACCGCCGCAACCGAAGCAAGCATTGCCGGCAGGATAAACGCGGCGTGAGTTACTGGCAACGCATTGGTTGAAATCATGGAAGCGTACTTGGCGGCCTCGATTCCAAGGGCTATGGGCGCGGAGTAGCCGAAGAACAGCAGGCTGAGGACGAAGACGAAAACAAGGGACGACGCTTCAGAAGCCATGTCGCCTGGAACGTAGGCGTAGGGCGGCTGCAACACTATCTTATCGGGATAAGCGGAGTTGTAGGCGTAGACTCCTACGAAAACAGCGGCGAAGAACACCAGCGAGACGATCAACAAAACCTTCATGCAAAACCACCGAATCAAATGAAGTAAACCTGCAGGTGCGGCACGCCGTTTATCGACCTTACTGCGGAGCCGCTCACGGAAAAAACTTTTTTAGCGCACGCGACCGCCTTTTCTCCGACCACGTTCGCGTTCCTCGCCTCGCCGAGCCACTCAATTGCCTTCGCTTCATCCAGACGCTCGCCCTCGTAGAAAGCGCGGTAAGTCTTTAAGTCCAGAACGCACTCGCCTTCCGAGAAAACCTTGCCAAGCAGGTCGCGGTCGCACAACGCCAGTACTTTTTTGACGCTGCCGTCGTACTGCCTCTTTTCGTGCCATTTGCCGGACATCATTTCTTTTTACCTTCCAGGAAAGTGAAGAATGCCTTGAGCGCGATTATTTCGAGCACCTCGGAAAACGCTAGTCCCGCAACCAGCGACGCGAACGCAGCCAGCCCGAACAGCGCGGCCAAAACCACCGCGAACATTGAAGCCGCCAGTTGCTGGTATGAAAGCAAAGCGAGCGAGGTTAGGAGCAGCACCACAAGCAACGCCAGCAGAAGAACTATTATTTTTGCGACTTGGGCGGAAACAACAGTAATCAAGACTTTTACGGGTTTTTCCTTCGCCAGTGAAAAGCCGAGATTAATGGAAGAAACAACGCCCTTGCCCTTCAGCACGCAGAAGTATATAGCGTAAGTCACGGCGACCGAAAGAAGGAAACCAATTCCGCTGTTTATTATGCCCCACAATGTTTCCGCGTACCCGGACAGGGGAAAAACCAATGAAACCGCTAGGAAAAGCAGGTTCACGGCGGTCAAGAGAATTATCAAGGAGACGGACAGGAGCACGAACTGAGGAAAGCGTTTTTTGGAGAGCTGCCACGCATGCGACATGGTCTGCTTGGAGCCTGCCTTGGCGATAAGCGAAACGTCGATTGCCACTTTCACCAAAAGCAAGTAAGCCAAGAACAGCAAGCCTGCAACTATGGCAACGGCAAGCTGCGCTGCCTGCGGCAGGTTTGACAGAAATGGAACGTAGACGAAAAAGGGCGCCACGGCTACAGCAAGGATTGCCACGCTTACAAAAAAGCCGAGATAGTACGCGGCGAAAACCTTCAGCGCGTCGCTCGCCCTCGCTTCATCGAACGACTTCCTGATCGTCGGGATTATTTCCATGTGTTCGTTACGCGCCCGGTGCTTTTAAGAATTAGTGTTTTGGGCCCGTGTTAATGTTCGGGCTTCAATTTCTTTCCTTTCCATTTCAGAAGGGATACTACCGTTTGCTTGTTTTCAGCCAACTTCTGGAAACGTTTTGCGCTTGGGTGGTTCCTGTTTCCGGCAAAAAAAGCACGCGCCTTCTCGAACGCGACGCGCTGGTGGTGGCCGCTGTTCTTCAGGTAGAGGTTGACGAAGTGAAGACTCTTCTGTACTCCGCGAGGCTCGTGCGCGATGAATTTGGCTGCGTCCGAAAAATGCTGCGGGCCGGCACGGACATTGAATTCTTTTTTAAGCGTCAATTGTGCTTGAAGGGGACTTGACATTTCCCAGCCGTTCAGTTTGGCGTGGTTCCTGAGGGTTTCCATTGCCTTCCTTGCGCGTGCCTGTTCCTGCGCGCTGCCTGTGCCCATATCGAGCATCTTGCCCAAAAGTTTTTGCATGCTCTCCTCGTTTACCCTCGTCTTTTTTTCGTCATCGTACATTAGCTTGAAGTTCGGGTCAAGGTAATGCTGGACAGCTCGGGCGATTAAGGCGTCGCTTATGAGGAACGATGCCGAAGGTATGAGGGAAGAAAGGAGGTTCAAGCCCGTAAAAGCAACAGTTCCAACAGGTGCTTTCTCTACCCGCGTGACGAAGTCTCCCACTACCTTGTGGAGGAAACTGCGTTCTTCTTCTACTGGCCGTAATTGTCTTGGCGCCTGCATGGGCATTAATTCCTCTTGGTTTCAGTCCAATAAATACCCTTTTGTGAGCCTTAGCGCATCTAGCGCATCTATGCGCCTTCGAGCCCTTCCGGCCGTT
Source organism: Microcaldota archaeon (assembly GCA_016214445.1). Lineage (GTDB taxonomy): Archaea > Micrarchaeota > Micrarchaeia > Norongarragalinales > Norongarragalinaceae > JACROM01. Next base: position 6,613 of record JACROM010000008.1, on the reverse strand, counting down.
CCGGGAAGAGCTTGTGCAGTATCAGCAGCACGGACACGATTGAGAACATGCCCAAAACGAAAAGCGCGTCCCTGGAGCCTACAGCTGAAACAAGACCAGTTAACGGAGAGGCGGGTTGTTGTTCCACCTGAAGTTCAACGCTCTTGGAACCCTGAGTTGGCAGGGTGGCTTTTGAAAGCCTTGTCTCGGGCGCGAACCACCCTTGCGCCTCGGCAGGAACCGACACCACTTGCGGGATGATTGGTGAAGGTGCAACAGCAGCTGCTGGAGAAGCGGAAGAGGGCGAATAAGGCGAACTGGCCGAAGTTGCAGGTTGAAGAGTTGGAGTGGCGACCGAGGGGAAGAACGTTTCGGTTAAGCGTCGGGCCTGCTCCTGGAGAAGCTCAAGCACTCCCGACGGCGCGGAATAGTATTCCTCGGAAAGGGAGGCGGTGAACTGAACTGCCTCTATACGCGAGGAAGCGTTGAAGGGAACCCGGACTATGGCTTCGACTGTCTTGGAGAGAATCGAGCTGTTGGAGCACGCTCCTGCGCTGACAAGGCATTCGAGGTCAAAAGCGTACGAGCGGTACGTCTGCCCTTCCTTCCTGAAAACTATCCATGAACTGTTGTCCGAGAAAGCAAGCACGTGAACAACAACCCGCTGGCCTTCGAGATGCGCGAGGCTTTCGGACGGAACCGCCCAGGAAACCGTGAAAAGCTGCGAGTATTCCTGGCCTGGAATCACTTTCGAAAAGGAGAACTCGCCGTGGACATCTACCAGTTTTTCTATCGGCTCAATTGTGGCGTTCATGACGTAGGTGGTGGACAATGCTGCTGAAAGCGAGGCAAACAGCAGAATGCAGGGGATGAAGCGATTCATACACTATTCGTATTGTTAGCGTTGCTTTTTATTTGTTGTTTGACTTGTTCTGGTTTCCCGGCTACGGGATTCTTTCCGAGGAAACTGGCGAGGAAGGTAGCGCTGAAGACAGGTGGATAATAGACCCGCTGGATGGCACGCGCTCGTTCATAAGGGGTTTGCCGTTCTTCGGGTCTCTCATAGCGCTGGAAAAGAACGGCATACTGGAGCTGGGAGTTATGACTCTTCCTGTTTTCGGGGAAACAGTTCACGCACTCCGCGGAAAGGGCTGCTTCCGCAACGGGAAGAGGGCGAGGACGAGCGCAACCAAAAAACTCTCGGACGCTTTTGTCTGCCTAGAGATCAAGCGTTCAAACGCGGAAGGCTTCGGGCACGGCCTTCTGGAGCTTGCTGAAAAATGCTCTTACACAAGGGGGTACTCGGACGTTTACGCGTACTTCCTCGTTGCAACCGGTCAGGTGGACGCGTTCATCGAGGGTTTCCCGTGCGCGTGGGACGTGGCTGCCCCAAAGGTATGCTTGGAGGAAGCAGGCGGAGAACTATTGAAAGTTGACGGCAAAAAAGCCGGGTTGGCTGTTGCAACAAACTGCCACTTAACAAAAGAGATAATGAAGATTCTTGGCAAGTGAGCGAGTATGGAGTTTAGCAAAGTCGCTGAAATTTACGGGAAACTTGAGGGCACTGCCAAGAGGCTCCAGATAATGGAGGACTTGGCCGGGCTGCTGAAGAGCGCGCCAAGGGACGAGATAAGGAAGATAGTCTACATGACGCAGGGCATACTGTTGCCGGAACACGAAGGCGTTGATTTGGGAGTGGGCGACAAGCTGCTAGTTGAAGCGTTGGTAAGGGTTTCAGGCCAGCCGAAGAAAAAAGTGGATGCGCTTTATAGGGAAAAGGGCGACCTCGGGCTCGTTGCAGAGGAGCTGCTCGCAAAGAAGAGCCAGCAAAGCCTATCCTCTTCAGACCTGAGCATAGGAAAGGTCTACTCGAACTTCTACAAGATTGCGACTGTTTCCGGCGAAGGCAGCCAGGAACAGAAGATCCGTCTGCTGGCTGAGCTGCTTTCGAATGCCTCGCCCTCGGGGGGAAGGGTGATAGCGCGGTTCGTAACAGGCCGCCTGCGTTTGGGAGCAGCGGAGTCAACCATCATGGACGCCATCAGCTTCTGCCTGGCTGGCGACAAGAGCGTGAAGGAAAAACTCGAACGCGCATTCAACATGACCAACGACCTCGGGCTTGTAGCTGAAAAGGTCTTCACTGACGGCGCGGCTGCAATAGAAAACGCGAAACCTCATGTGTTCTCGCCCATCCGACCGGCGTTAGCTGAACGCCTGCCGGACGCCAAAGCCATAATTGAAAGGCTCGGCGAATGCATGGTTGAAGCGAAGTACGATGGTTTGCGTTTGCAGGTGCACAAGAAGAACAGCAAGGTGGAGATCTACTCCAGACGGCAGGAAAAAGTCACTCACATGTTCCCGGACATAGTTGAAGCTGTAAGAAAGCAAATCAAGGCCGACGAGGCGATATTCGAGGGCGAGGCCATTGGTTTTAACGAGAAAACCGGCGAGTTCGTGCCGTTCCAGGAAACAATCCAGAGGAAGAGGAAGCACGGAGTCGGCGAATACGCCAAGGAGATTCCGCTGAAGCTTTTCGCTTTCGACCTGCTTTACGCCGACGGAAAGGATTTGACTTTCGAAAAGTACAGCTACAGGAGAAAGAAACTGGAGAAACTGATAAAGAAAGGAACAGTTGTCTTGCCTTCTAAGAGCTTCATGGTGAAAAAACCGGAACAGCTCGAAAAAATGTTCGACGACTTAGTTGCGCAAGGCCTGGAAGGTTTGATGGCCAAGGATTTGGACGCGCCCTATGTCGCGGGCGCGCGGAAGTTCGCGTGGATAAAACTGAAGCGCTCTTATTCTTCCAAACTAGCTGACAGCGTGGATGTCGTGATTTTGGGGTTCTATTACGGAAAAGGCAAGAGGACGAAGTTCGGTTTCGGCGGATTGCTTACCGGAGTAAGCGATGAAAGCGGAGGCTTCAAATCAATAGCGAAAATCGGCACCGGCTTCAGCGAGAAACAGATGGCGGAATTCAGGGCTTTGCTTGAAAAGGACGTCGTCAAACAGAAGCCCGCAAACGTCGACTCCCTTATAGCGCCCGACGAGTGGGTTGTTCCCAAACACGTAATCACGGTTATCGCCGACGAAATAACCCGCTCTCCTGTCCACACATGCGGCTGGCGCGGAAAGGAAGGTCTCGCTCTCCGCTTTCCACGCCTTACCGGCTTCATCCGCGGAGACAAGTCCCCGAAGGACGCGACAACCGAAAAGGAAGTTTTGGAACTGTATGAGCTGCAGAGGCAGAGATGAAGACAGAAGCGGGTAAAGAGGTTAAACGAACTGTTCGAAAGCAAAGAAAAAGAAATCGTAGTTTAAAGCAAAAGAACTACGAGGAACAAATAAAAGCACCCGCCGTCCAAAAGACAATATGGCGTTGTCAGAGAAAAACCCCGCATTCAAGTCAACAAAAAGGTTTGAACGCTACCTCTCCCTAAGCCCTCAAGAAAAAGAAAAATGGCTCGGCGCACTATCCAGAAAGGGACTCACGTTCGACGACTGGCACGCACGCGTTACGACCCCCGTTAAGCTGGATAAAGAACACTACACCGTCAACGAAGCCGCGGAAATTGCCAGAATCAAACCTGGAAGCTTGAGAAACAAACTTGACACCAGCATTTTCGGCGTCACCTTCAAAACGATTAAAATAGGTGGCGAGCGGCGGATACCTAGGAAAAACGTACGACATCCATGCCCTAGAAAGGGTGATGGATAAAGCGTGGAAAAGAGTCCATACTGTAGAAGACCTCGCCAAGGAGCTCAACATGTACCACTCGATGGCATGGACTCTATTGAAAAGGACTTTTGGCGACAAATATGGGGCAACAGGCAAGATTTTCATCGAACCGGAAGACTACCAGCAACTGACCAGCTTCCCCGAAGTAAGAGAATACGCGGCGGACAAAAACGTGCCGCCAGAACGAGTTGCAGAAGTCATAGAAAGCCTCAAGAAAACAAAGGGAAAACAAAAAAGCAAAGGACTCATCAACAGGGCAAAAACGCTAATCCTACTCGAACACCTAGGCTTCACGCCCGGCACCCCTGAACACTCTTTCCTCTTCAAACGCAAAATAGGCCACGAAAAACTAGAAAGACACGCTGAACTTCTCACAAGCCTCGGCGTAACAAACCTCGCCGCATTCAGGCACTACCTGCTAAAACCACACGACTACCTAAAAAAACCAGAAACAAAAAAGGCAATAAAAAAATGCCAGAGCCTCCTGACGCTCGAAGAAGTGCGAGAGTACGCGAAAAAGAAAAACACACCACAAGAAAAAACCGCACAAATCATAGGAGTGCTAGAAGAAGAAATGAGAAAAAGGAAAATCGATAGCCTTGTTGGAAAGGGAGCAATACGCAAGCTCTACCGGTTTAATGCACGTGGAAAAAAAATAGTGTTGTTAGAACATCTAGGCATCCAGCCTCACCAACCAGCCTACGGCTTGTTTTTTGGGAACAAAAGTAGCGCGGAAACCATGGAGAAAAAAGCCGAAACGCTGAAGGAACTGGGCGTGACAGACTTCTACAAGTTCAGGTTCTACCTATATTCAGGCAGAATAAACCTGGAAGACCCGAAAGTAGTCAGTCTTGTCAGAAAAAGACTAAACCCCACAAGTGCCACCCCCGCATTCGATGAGACAAGCATTGCACACGACGAAATAGGGAAGCTAATGCAAAAAGCGAACAGCGGAAACAATGAAGCCTTCAACAAACTTATAGCAACGTTCACCCCATTCATCAAAAAAACCGCCGGAGAATTATTTGACAGAAAAACCGGACCATCCTTTGAAGACCTCCAAGCATTCGGAGAATTAGGCGTATACAACGCAGTTAGAAGCATAAAACATCTGACGAACCCAAAAGCGTACCTCTTCTCTGCAATAAAGAACACGATGCGGCGGTGCATTAGAGAAGAAAGAACGTCAACAACATCAATCTTCCAGCCAATAGAATCAAAAAAACTATTGGCAGAAGGGACAAAGCAGTAAACCGCAAAACCAGCAACGAACACTTCGCAGGGCCCGGAGCTCAACTCCTGAACGTTTTTTCCAGGTTCTTCAAGTCCACGCAAAGGCAACCGTCCGTTTTTTTCTTGAAACTCTTGCCGAAAAGCACGAAACTCTCTTTTCTGGAGTCGTTCAGCCAGTCCACACGGCTTGCCTTCGTCTTTAAACCCGGCAAGAGCTTTCCCGCATCCACCTCGTCCTGCCACTTGCACTCGCCGAAAAGAATCTGCTTGGAACGCTCGTTCAACGCGACAACGTCTATTTCGACTTCCTTCCGTCCTTCATCGTCACGGTAATGCCCCCACCAAGAGCCGACTTCAGTGAACCGGCCGTCTGTTTTTGCAATGAACTCTCGGCACACCGCCTCGAAACCTAACCCGACTAGGGAATTCAAACCCGGTTCAATCCTGTCGAAAACCTCATTTGTCTTCCGGAGCTCTATTTCCGACTGGCTGGGAGACAGAAACCTGAACCAAAACTTGAGGAAATTATCGTTCAATGAATAAACCGCGCCCCGATACTTCTTCGTCTCAGTTACGGGTATTTTTTTCTGCAGGAACCTCAACTGCGCCAGAACGTCTATGTAACTGCTGGCTTCCTTTCCGTCCAAACCCGCAAAGTTCGCTATCTCGTTCAGTTTCGAGTTGCCGAATGATATTGCCCTGGTTATGGAAGCGTAGACGTTGGGTTTCTTGAACTCCTGGGAAAACAGGAAACTGCCTTCCCGGTAGAAAAAACTCTCTTTTTCGATGGCATGCCGGACGAAGTCCGCAACCGTCTTTTCCTGCGCTAATTCCAGGTACTTGGGCACGCCGCCCACAACTGAATAAAGCTTGACTTTTTCCTCGAACGCGCAGTCCAGGAACTTGCAGCTCTCCTCGAAATTCAAGGGCTCCAACAACACCTGGCTCGTCCTTCTCCCGTACAGTGGCGCGTCGTAATTCAAGACGTCTTTCAGCATGAGGCCGACCAACGAACCGGAAACAATGAAGAAAACGTTCGTTTTAGACAAGAATTCGTCCCAAAACTTTTGTACCAGGGATGGAAATGCCTTATTGGTTTTCGTCAAGTAAGTGAACTCGTCCAAAACTAGGATGAACCGCTTGTCTCTGGGAAAAACGTTCTTGAGGTACGAAAACAAAGAACCCCAGTCCGTGAACTTGTTCCGGGAGAGGAACTCGTCGTTGAAAACCTTTGACAGGCTTTGCTTGAATTCCTCTATCTGCTGTTCTTCAACCTCCTGTGAAGCCAAGTGGTACACCGCGTTCTTCTTGTCCTTCAAGAACTCTTCAATCAGCCTCGTTTTCCCAAGCCTCCTCCGCCCGTAAACCACGACGAAATGCGCCCCCTTCTTCCTGTATTCCTGCTCCAAATGCGCCAATTCGTGTTTCCTGTTAATGAAATCCATAACGTACTCCCTCACATGGTCTACTTGTTTATTTATGAGTCACCCTATTTAAACTTACCTATTCTCAATTAGGCTAATCGGGGGTTACCAATGAAACGTTTTTTCGTTGGTAGGTTTTCTTCGCAAAACACCCGCTAAAAACTCAAAACCAGCCATAACCTCCTATGCCAACACACAAAAAAACGCAAAACAACGAAAAACAACCGTCGTCGACTGACAA
>JACROM010000007.1 GCA_016214445.1 Microcaldota archaeon | reverse complement strand
GGGTGGGTTGGTCTTTTTTTCGTTCGAACGGATGAAGACCAACCTGTCTACACAGTTGGAGACGAAAAATTTTTCGGTTGGGCTGCAAGCGGTTTTGGAGTGCGGGTTTTAAAAGCAAAACTCACTCATTGGTAACCCTCTTACGGGAAAAAGAATCGCGCGGACGTAGTGTTCAAAAAAACCGGAAAAGTCAGGTATATAGCAAGCGACGCCTATTCGTATAAAATATTGCGTCACTTGCTATATCCGCCCACAACAAGGACTGGCACAAGGGAATGTGCGACGACTGCTTCAACAGGGAATTCTTCCCGGAATAGATGGCCCGCGGGGAAGCCATAGGCGAAGCCGAAGGCGCCTCCCCAAGACGCTGGCAAAGATGACGCCGGGGGGCGTAATCAAAGGTTAGAAGATAACAGTAGTTTTGGCGCCACCATCATGAATATCCCGAAGAATTTCTTTCGCGCCCCTTTCCTGCAGGTAACCGCTTGAGCCGCTTGAACGGTACTTGTAAAACTTTTCAGCGTATCTCGTGCCCAACCCAGTATCATCCAACACTGCCATTCCGCTGGACAAACGGATATTCAACGAAGGTTTGGCTTTTGATTCATCAACCAGCGAAAGGAGTTCCTTAATCGTCACACCTACTTGCGTAAGCTTATTGAACAAAGTAACCGCGTGCCTCGGAAGCCCGCTTGCTCTCGCTAAAACATTGAGGTGCTCCTCTCCAAACTTGCCGAGCCGGCGTTCCAGCAAATCATTCAAAACGTCTTTTTTCCTGTCTGGATGGAGAAACCCATGACCCGCCCAAGACTTTGGGTTTTGGCGGAGTATTGCTTCAGAAATCCGCTCTTCAGACACATCGCGGGTTAACGCTCTTTTGAAATCTTTTCTAAAGTTCTTGCTGCTCGAAATCTGGTCTGCGGCGCGCTTCAACGCTTCGGGTTCCTCAAGCACCCGCCTAAACCGTTCCAATACCGTTTTGAGTTTAAGCGAATGGTAGGCGTTGCTCGCAGAACGCATGACAACGAAAAGCTCTCCGGGCGTAAGTTCGGTTTTGCCGCTAACATGGACTGGAACAACATCGCCGAAATCGTACTTTACAACATGGGATGTGTTCTTGATTAGTTTAGCAAGGAATCTTGAACTGACCTTGATTTTTTCGCCTGTTTTCCCGGACAACAATTCAGCCGCGCCGCGCCTTTGAATTTTTCACGGATGAGTCGTTCGTCAATCACTTGAAAAGTAGGGGTGGTGACTTTATTAATGTTTGGATAAGTTATTTTTTAACAGTTACTTAAACGCTCCTCGCTAGGGCGCACATTCTCCGCCACCTCAGATAAAACAGAGTACAAGCTTTGAGCGGCCTCCTTTTGCTGCCCCCGTGTTTCAACTTCCCGCGAAGCGTGGTAAAAAAGTTTTGAAATTCTCCTAAGGTAAGGCGCCGCATCCTTCTCCCCAAGGCTCTTCTTTTTGCCTTTCAGCTCTTTCTCTATGCGACTTGCTTCCTTCAAAATCCTTTGAAGCCTCACAGCCCAAACACCTTCACAATTTTACAAGAACGAAACTGTTTTTATACTGCGCGGGCGTAACCAAACCATGACGGACATGATGGCCAGGAACAAGCACCTCTTGGACGAGTTGGCGAACGTGGCAATAGCGCTCAAGAGGGCAACAACAGAAACCGAAAGGAACGGCCTCGAGGATTTGATGGTTTACCTTACGCTCGAGCTCGAGAAGCGCGCGCGGTTCAACCACTACTACGAACAGGAAAAACCTGAACAATTCTGGGAACGCGCTGCAGCGCAGTTCAGGATAGGCGAAACAGTGGCGAGAGAAATCAACGCTGGCCGCGAGAACGCCAATTGGATAAGGGACCGGGTTGAGTACTGGGTAAACCAAGCCCTTGAGCATTACAAGCAGAAGATGCTCGCACCTTCTTAGACGTACAGCTTCTTTTCCTTGACGTATTCCAACACGCTGGCGGGCAGGAACTTTTCCGCGTCAGCTAGGTTGCCGGATTTTACCCAATCCCTCAACTTGGTGCTGGACATCTCTATCCCTTCAGCCCGGATGACTTTCGGGTTCCTGAACGGCGCAAGCAAAGCACGCTCTATTGAGATGTAAGGACGGAAAAACACCACGAACTTTTTCATATACAGTTCTTGGCAGTTCTTCCATTGAGGAAGCTCTTCCAGCAAGTCCGAGCCAATGGCCCAGCAGAACTCGTGCTCAGGATACCTCTCTTCCAACTCGGCGAAAGTGTCACAAGTATAGCTTACGCCGCCGCGTCTTATCTCGTCATCGCATACCTCCACGCGACCGAAGTGAAAAGCGCGCTTAGCCATCTTCAGGCGGTCGGAAGCCGGAGCTAGGTCTGAAACGCTCTTGTTGGGCGTGTTGGCCACCATCACCCAAACCGAGTTAAACTCCTTCAGCAGTTCCCTGACCGCGAAGACATGTCCGTTGTGCGGGGGGTTGAACGTGCCTCCGAATACCGCTATTTTCATTTTGGTTATTGTGAATGGAACACACGCTTAAAAGCCTCTCGACAGTAACAAAAACATGAAAGCACCTGGTGAAAAAACATGAAAGCATTCTACCTAAGCCCCGGGGGGAAGCGTCCCCCCTGGCACTTAGTCCGCCTCGCCCCCCTCAAAGGTGTAACAAAACCATGAAAGCTTTCTACATCGGCTCAGCCACAGTGGACATCAACGCCTACTGCAACCAACCTAAGCCCCGGGGGCACCTACGGTTCCCCCTGGCGAGAGTGGTTGGAAGCGATTGTCGACAAGCGACAATCGCAAAGCTCCGTTCGCCTCGCCCCCCTCAAAGGTGTAACAAAACCATGAAAGCTTTCTACATCGGCTCAGCCACAGTAGACATCAACGCCTACTGCAACCAACCTAAGCCCCGGGGGCACCTACGGTTCCGTTCAAACCCTCGAGGGTTTGTAAGTGCCCCGCAAAACCTCTGGTTTTGCTCGGGCCCCCTGGCACTTAGTCCGCCTCGCCCCCTCCAAGGTGAAACAGCATGAAAGCGTTCTACATCGGCTCTGCTACTGTTGACATCAACGCCTACTGCAAACAGCTGGAGCCGACCGTGATAAGAAAACGCCACCACCTCCAGCGTTTTGTCATGCTTTCGTTTGCGTCCAAGATGCGCATGGACGACATCTCCATAACAACAGGCGGCTCCGCAGCCAACGCAGCTGTGGCAACGAAACTGCACGGAACAAACGTCGAACTCCTTACAGCTATAGGAAAGGATTCGTTCGGAAAGATTATACTGGACGGATTGAAGGAACGGGACATCCCTACTGGCAATGTCGTGCGTATGGAAGGAGCCGGAACGAGCGTCGGCATAAACATCCTTAGCGGAACCGGAGAAAAAACCAACATCAGCTACAAAGGCTCCATGGATTTGCTGGAAGCGAAGCACCTCGACAAAAACGCGCTTAAGAAAAGCGACGCGCTCGTGTGTACCTCCATAGCGTCCGACAG
>JACROM010000035.1 GCA_016214445.1 Microcaldota archaeon | reverse complement strand
GTATAATAGGGGGTTTTCATAGATGGACTCCATACGCTTGAGCGCGCCCGCCACTTCGGCCAATCTGGGAGCTGGTTTCGACGTCTGCGGCCTTGCTCTTGAAGAACCTTTTGACGAGTTCGCGTTCTTCAAGTCGCCGGTCTGGACAGTCAAGAACTCCGGCAAATACGCTGCAGCAGAAGACTCCAAACAGAGTGTATTCGGTTTCGTCTGGAACGCCATGCGGAAGGAGTTCGGGCTCGAAGGCAGCCTCGCAATAGACGCGTTCAAGTCCGTCAAGCCGCGAGCTGGAATGGGCGCAAGCGCCTGCGAAGCCGCCTCCACTGCTTTTGCTGTTAACGAGCTCTTTTCCCTTGGCCTGACCAAGGAGCAGCTGGTTTATTGGGCCGGTTTCGGCGAAGCTTTCGCAGCAAACGAGCCCCACTACGACAACGTGTCGCCCTGCGTGTTCGGCGGAATGACCATAACCTACTCCACGAACCCGGTCAAAGTCAAGCGCCTTGAAGCGCCCCAAGACCTCCAATGCCTGCTCGTCATTTCCGACCGCGACAAGGCTTCGACTGCCTTCGCTCGAAGCGTGCTTCCGGACATGATAGAGCGCTGGAAAGCAGTAAAGAATTCGTTTTACCTGTCGCGCCTTCTGGTCGGCTTCTTTGACTCCGACACCGACGTCATAATTTCTTCCTTTGGCGATGAGATAGTGGAGCCGGCGCGCGCACGTTCAGGCAACCTGCCGAACTTCCTCGAGTTCAAGCGACTTGGCAGGGAATACGGTTTTGGGACTGCTGCTTCTGGCGCAGGCCCAACACTTGTTGCCTTCGGGAAAGAGAAAAACGAAAAGTTTTCGAAAGCAGTTTGGGACTCTTTCGCAAGAAAAAACATCAAAACGGAACTGGTTTGGACCAGGGTTTCCTCGGAAGGGGTGCATGAAATATGAAGTTTCAATGCTGCAAGTGTTCTAAAATAACAGAAGACGTTTCCAGTTTCACGTGTTCGTGCGGCAACCTGCTTGAAGCGAAACAGGACCTGTCCGCGCTGAAGGTTTCGCGGAAAGACTTCGAAAAACGCTCGCCTTCGCTTGGCGTGTGGCGCTTCCGTGAGATGGTCCACCCGCTTGCAGGGAAAATCATTACGCGAGGGGAAGGAAACACTCACTTGTACGATTCCGACAAGGTAAGCATTTATGTCGGCGCCTCGGTTCGCTTGAAACACGAGGGCGAAAACCCAACTGGCTCGTTCAAGGACCGTGGCATGTCAGTTGGCGTGACTGAAGCGGTCCGAGTTGGCGCCAAAACGGTTGTGTGCGCCTCAACAGGCAACACTTCCGCTTCTTTAGCCTCGTACGCTTCGCTTGCCTCCCTGAATTGCGTTGTCTTGATACCGGAAGGCAAGATTGCTTTCGGCAAACTCTCCCAGGCAATAGCTTATGGCGCGAAGGTTTTGCAGGTAAAAGGCAACTTCGACCAGTCGCTGGAACTGGTGCAGAAGCTTGCGCTTGAAAACAACTACTACGTCTTGAATTCAGTCAACCCGTGGCGCCTGGAAGGCCAGAAGACCATAGTATGGGAAACCCTTCTCCAATTGCAGGAAGAACCAGACTGGATTGTTGTTCCAGGCGGCAACTTGGGCAACGTGAGCGCTTTCGGCAAGGCGTTGATGGAATGGAAGGAACTCGGCTGGCTCGAGAACGTGCCGCGCTTGGCAGTAGTGCAAGCCGAAGGCTCCAATCCGTTGTACCAAACGTGGAAGAAAAACTCAACTAAACTAATTCGCGTCGAGAAACCCGAAACAATCGGAACAGCCATACGCATCGGCAACCCGGTCAATTGGGTGAAGGCGCTGAAGTACCTGAAAGCAACCAACGGAGTGGTCGAACAGGTTTCCGACGCGGAAATGATGGACGCCAAAGCAGTTGTGGACTCCGCAGGAATAGGCTGCGAACCCTCCTCAGCTGCTTCGGTTGCTGGCGCGAAGAAGCTCGTTGATGCAGGAACAATCGGCAAAAATCAAAAAATCGTGTGCGTCCTCACCGGCCACCTCTTGAAGGACCCGGACGCGACAGTCAACTACCATTTGGGCAAGCTGCCTTACGCTGGCGCGTTCAGGAACGCTCCGGTTCAGGTGGAAGCTTCGCTTGAGTCTGTCGAGGAAGCGCTTGCGGCGCGTTGACGAGCAAAAGCAAGCTGCATTACTTTTGCGACTTGCTGCAGCCAGCCTTTTTGTGCAGCGGGATTTTCATTGGGAACGTAGTCCAATTCTCTCCCGTTCCCTTACTGTCGGCTCTGGCTTCGCGCGATATTGAGAGCCCTTTGTGGACTTTTTCCACGACGTGCCTTACCCGAGCACTCCCTTCGCCTTCAGCAGTTCGGCGTGGAGGATGCCGTTTCCAGCAGCCCCACGGATGGTGTTGTGGGAGAGGCAGGTGAACTTTATCCTGTTCGGCCCGTCCTTGCGGAGCCTTCCCACAACCGTGCTCATGCCTTTCCCTTCCATCACGTCAAGACGAGGTTGTGGCCTGTTCGGTTCGGTCCGGTAAACAATTGCCTTGTGCGCTGACGGAAGCTTGAGTTTCTGAGGCTCGCCCTCGAACGCTTCCCATTCCTTGAGGATTTGCTCGACCGAAACGTCCTGCGCGAATTCTACGAACACGCTCTCGGTGTGGCCGTCTATAACAGGAACCCGGTTGCAGGACGCGCTCACCACTATTGGCGCGTTCTCCACTTTTCCGCCCTTGAGCGTGCCGAGCATCTTCAGCGCTTCGGTCTCTATCTTCTCCTCCTCGCCGCCGATGTAAGGGACGACGTTTCCTACTGCGTCCATTGAAGCGACGCCTAGATAACCAGCTCCGCTAAGGGCCTGCATGGTCGCCACGTGAACTCGCTTGATGCCGTATTTCATTAGAGGTTTAAGACACATCACCAACGGCGCAGTGGAACAGTTCGGGTCAGTTGAAATGAACCCCTTTCTGCCATACTTCTTTCTCTGGACTTCAATCAAACCCAAGTGTTCAGAGTTAACTTCCGACACTATAAGCGGCACGTCCTCCTTCAACCGGTTTCCTGATGCCTTGGAAATCACCGGATAACCCGCTTTGGCCATCTCTTCCTCAACCGGACCAGCCAGCTCTCCTGGCAGACAGGAAAACACAAAACCCGCGCCGCCCATGTTTTCCGGTTTGCAATCTACGACAACAATGTCCTTGACCTTGTCCGGCATCGGCGTGTCAAGAAGCCAGTGGCACGCTTCCGAGTATTTTTTTCCTACGGAGCGCTCGGAAGCAGCTAAAACTGAAACTTCGAACCAAGGGTGGCCCTCCAACAACTGCACAAAGCGTTGCCCGACCGAGCCTGTTGCAGCTAGAATCGCTACTTTCATCAAAACAATCACCTTTTGTGCAGAGGCAGTTCAACTGTGAACTCCGTTCCGACCCCCTTTTTGCTTCTGGCGAAGATAGTCCCGCCGTGGTCTGTTATTATCTTCATCACCGATGCGAGGCCGAGCCCCCTTCCGGTTCCTTTCGTGCTGAAACCCGGCCGGAACATTTTTTTCAGGGTCTTCTCGTCCATTCCCTCGCCGTTGTCTGTGACCTTCAGAACCGCGTTGTCTTCCTTTTTTCCAACTCTGCGCTGACGCCCGTAGCTTTTGCATCTTTCGCGTTCTGTTTCAAATTCCTCAATGCTCTTTTCAAATCCAAGTCACTCCCGCGTATCATTACTTCTTCTTCCGGCACGTTCGGCTGAGTGAAAACTTCCTTCAAAAGTTGCCTTACATCAAAGGGCGCATAAGAAGGCGAAAACGCCTGTTTGATGCTGTCTTTGAAATTATTTGACGCGGTTTGTATTCGCCCAACCCATGTGTCAATTTGTTCGTGCTTGCCCTTTTCGGTTCCCAGTTTTTCAGCCAGTTTTACGAGCCTACCGGCCCTTTCGGCAATTTCTTTTTCGAGTGCGGTGACGTTTATACTTTTTGCAGGTGTTCCCTTCCGTCTAGCCTTTTCGGATCCTGTCGCATCATCTAGGTGTTTTTCTATTTCCGATACTTCCCCGCGAATTCTTGAAATAACGCCAATGGTTTCCTCAGTCAAGAGGTTTCTTTTGCGTGCGTTTAGCAGTTGTGCGTAGCTATTTGCAGCGGCAAGATGCGAGTTCAAGTCATGGTGCAGGAACGCTAGCCGCTGGAGTTTTTCTAAGCGTGGAGAAATCTTTTTTGGCAGTCGCCTTGTTTCTTGAGGTTTTGACGCGGCCATGTCATCTCCCGTTAATGAATTCGTCGTGAACAGCATTCAACGCTTTGCCCACGTCGCCGCGCTTGATTGCTACTGTGATGTTTATCTCGGACGCTCCCTGCGAAATCATGCGGATGTTCACTTCAGCTTTCGCGAGGCACGAAAACAGCCGTCCGGAAACCCCTATGGTGTGGTTCATTCCCTCGCCTATCAGGCCCAGCAGGGAAACGTCCTCTTCTATGTAAACGTCTTCCATCGGAACCGATGCCTGCCCCAACGCTTTCTGGAACCGCTCCAAGTATTTCCGCTCGAAGCAAAGCGACAGGTCGGACTGGGAAGTTGAAATTGAATCAATAGGCAGGTCTTCGGCGCGAAGGTGCTCGAATACCGGGTAAGCGACGCTCGAAACACCAAGGAGCGAGCCGCCCTTGATTGTCACCAGAACGGAGTCTTTTTTTATCGCAACTGACTTGGCCACGCTCTCGCTTTCCTTGCCTTCCGCTGAAATAACTGTCCCTTCCTTCTCTGGAGCGTAAATGTTCTTCACGTAAACCGGGATACCTTTCTCTTTCAACGGCGTTATTGTTTTCGGGTGCAGTATTTTCGCGCCAAAATAACCAAGTTCCTCGGCCTCATCATAGCTTAGCAGTTGAATCAGCTTCGCGCCCCTGACCACTTTCGGGTCCGCGCTCATGAAGCCCTCGACGTCCTTCCAAACCAGGACCTTTTCCGCGTCCAAAGCATTCGCGACTATTCCAGCAGTAAAGTCTGACCCGCCCCTGCCAAGCGTGGTGATCTCGCCTTTTTCATCAGCTCCAAAATAACCAGTAAAAACAACCACTCCTTTTTCCGCTGCGGGAAGAACGTTCTTCTTCAGGTTCTCGGTTGTCTTCGCCATCAAGGGCAGGGCGTTCCCGAAAACCGGTGTGGTAACCAAACCCGACTGATCCGCGTCAAACGCCTTCGCTTCGATTCCCTTTTCCCGCAAGTGCGCTTCCAACGCTATGGCAGAAAGCCTTTCGCCGTAGCTTTGGATTACGTCGTGCGTTCTCGGAGTGAGTTCCTTCAAGAGGAAAACTCCGTAAAGAATCTTGTTCAGCCTGTTGATTGCCTGCATTGTCCTCTTGATTGCGTCCTTTCTCACTTCGGTATTCTGCAACACGTCCAAAATGCTCAGGTGCGCGTGCAGCAGTTGTTGCGTGTATGCGTCAATGTGTTCGTCGCTCTTCAGGCTGGATTGCGTTGCCTCGATAAGGGAGTCGGTCACGCCGTAAACAGCAGAAACAACTGCAACATGGCCTTTGCCCTCAAGCAACGAGGCGACGCGGCCGTAGTCTTCGGCTTTGCGCAACACTCCTCCCCCGAATTTGTGTATTACGACCATTAGTTTCCCTCACTTTTGAGTTCCATTATGTCGTTCAAAACAGCGGACGCAGTCGGCAGCCCGCCAGCTCCCTTGCCCGTAATCGTTATGGCGTCCGCGTTCTTGGTGTAGAAAGTCAAAGCGTTCCACGCATTTCCGACAGCCGCAAGAGGATGGCTGCACGATATCCTTTTCGGCGAAACGCTTACGTTGTTCTCGTCTATGGAAGCTATGAGCTTGTAGCACTCTCCCTGTTCTTCAGCTTTCCTGACCATTTCAAGCGTTATCCCGTCTATTCCCTCGGCTTCAAGGTCCTTGAAGGAAACGTTTTTGCCGAAAATGGCGTTCGCGAGTATTACTGCCTTGGCCAAGGCATCCATTCCCTTGACGTCATAGGTCGGGTCCGCTTCGGCGTAACCCTTGTCCTGCGCCTCCTGAAGCGCCTCCTCGAAAGTCTTGCCTGCCTTCATCTGCGTCAGGATGTAGTTGGTGGTGCCGTTGAGTATCCCCTCTATCTTCGTCAATTTGCCGCCCCTAAGGCAGTTTTTGGCAAGACAGAAAACAGGCGTTCCGCCTGCAACAGTCGCCTCGAACAAAAGCGAAGCGTTTTTTTGCCTTCTTGCTGCATCTGTCATTTCCCGGAAATTAAGCGCCAACGGGCCCTTGTTTGCGGTGACCACGCTCTTTCCCCTGTTGAAAGCGATTTTCCAGTACGTCTTGGAAGGCTCCGCGTCATCCAGATTAGTAGGAGTCAAGTCCACCAGCACGTCGTAATCCCAGCTCTCAACTGCCTTTTGCGGGTTGAACACCAAGTAGCCGGCTTGGGAAGGAAGCGACTTCACCTCGTCCGCAGCTTTCTTCAGCTCGTCCAAGCTCATGGTCTTGATTCCGCCCTTGCTGTTGCATATTGACGCCTCGAAGCCGTTTTCCGGCAGTATCCTTATTAGCGCCCTGCCGACGTTCCCGAAACCCAAAACAAGCAGTTTCATAACAAAAGCGTGCTTTCAATCGTTTTAAACCTTTTTATCAGGGTCTTTTCAACCTCTTCCCAAACGTTGAAAAAGTCTTTTTGTTAAACACATTCGTTGACAAACCATGCTTGCAAAGTTTACTGACTTGGTTAGAACGCTGGTGCCGGGGGTTTCGCACGAAGAACTAGCTCTGCGGAACGAAAAAATAAAACAAGCAAGCTTACCTGAAAGAGAGCTTGACTTAATAGGTGTTGATGAACACGTTAAGGATTTTGCCGACAGCATTAAAGGCGCCGACATAAAAGTGCTGACGCAACTCTTACACTTATTGCGTTCCAGCCGACTTAAGTATTATTATCTGCAGCCCCACGAAGCGGATCTGTTGCAATATGTTTATCTGCGCCGCACAGCTGGTGAAATACTCGAAAGTGGCTATGTAGTCGGCACTACTAGTAAAGAGTATCCGGCGAGAGGATGCGCTGATTTTGCCCTCGTTACGCTTGCGCTTTTGCGCGCAAAAGGAATTGAGCCCGGCAAAAAAGCATGGTTTGTGCGGGACCGGCGGTACGATCGAAACCGCGACAGGTACCTGAATCACTCTTTTGTGATTGCCGACATAGAAGGATCAAAATGCGACATAGACTTCCATAAGCCGAATATAATAACTGAAATCAGCGATGAACGATTCAGGAGATTTGTGAAGCTGGCTGGCAAGAAAGAAAGTAGGGACATTCGAGTTGGAAAAGACCCTTTCCATGCAGGTTTCCTAGGCCTGTACGACTCGTTCGGGCGGAAAGTGCTGCAGCCCAAACCTTGAAAAACTCGCGTCCCCAAAAGCATTAGCAGGAGGTTGCCGTCGTTCGAAGGGAACGACGGCTTCGCTCGCAGGAGGTTGCGTTCGTTGCGAGCAGTTGGAAGCGATGATTTCAAGGAAATCATCGCAAAGCTCCGTACGAACGCTTCGCTAAAATGGCGCGGGTAGTTTAGTGGCAGAATACTGGACTGTGGTGGACCACCCCTTTCTTTTTTTGACGCGCACAAAGTCTCGTTGGCTTTGTGGCGCCCCGAAAACGCTTGCGCGTTTTCAGGGAAAGAAAGGTGCGGCTGTCTCAAAAGAAAGAAATTTTTTGATTCGC
>JACROM010000032.1 GCA_016214445.1 Microcaldota archaeon | reverse complement strand
CATCAAGAACCGGTTTGAGTTCTTGAAACTTTTGTTTTATTGACTGTTCGGTAGACATGTAGTGGTTACAGAACCCACCCTTATAAACTTGCCTATTTTATTGTTTTACAAGCCCTTAGCAAGGGAGGGCGTTTTGAGCTTGAGCACCTTGGCAGTTTCGAGCTGGTTATACACCATAAAAAAGAGTTCGGCGAACCAAAAAGGCTGCTGCCACAGAAACTCGTTGAAGATGTGAAAAACCTTGTTGCAGACTACAACAGCAAGCCACGGGACCGCGGAGACGTCATAACTGCCGGCGAGCCGTTGCGGGAGTCGTTGAGGTCGTTCGGCGAGTTCCGTTCTACACTGGAAGGAAGCACTCACTTCAGCGTGGTTTTTCAAAGCAGGAAGAAGCGCCTGCTCTCTGACATTAAGTCGTTGTTCCAGCCATTTAGGATACCTTAGACAACCTTCAAAAAGCCCCTTTGGCACTATAGTTGTAGTGAAACTTCAAACTCTTTGCCCTTTAATGGGCCGAGGGGAGGAGATTTGATTGGCTGTAAGATTCGAACTCAAGGACGGAAAACTTCTCGTATTGGACCTCATAAGCGTGCAGGCATTGGACCGCGGTTTTTTCGGCGAGGAATACGAGGGAAAAAAAACTCAGATGCAGCTCATGCCCGAGGAAGCCCTTTATTTGGTTGACGTAAGGAACGCGGTTTGCGAGCGTAACGGGAGAAAGATTTCCTTCAACCAGATAGCCTCGAAGTTCCAGGGCAAGAAGTTTTTGGCGCGTTTCTACTGTTACCGCGACTGGCGCGACCGCGGCCTCATTCCGCGGCCAATGAAGGAGGCGCAGGGCTCTTACGGCCGCAGCCCCATACACAAGTACCCTTCCAGGGAGTTCGTCGCGCCCAAAGTTAATGCGCGCGGTTTGTTTTTCTATGACGACCTAATGAGCGTCATCGACGAAGATGAGGCGGCGAAAGAACTTTACGAGGGCAACTGGTTCGGCCAATACGGGACGTACAAGGCGAAAAAGCACGGCCAGTTCTTGAAGCTGGACGCCTACGAAACTCTGTTTTTGATGAAGCACGCAGGCTACGCTTTGAACGTGAAGGAGAAGCGCGTTGTGGCTGAAGCAATCCAGAGGCGGCCTGATTTCCTTTCGCTGTACGAGGTTTACGAGGACTGGCGCCTGCGCGGTTTTGTTTTGAAAACCGGTTTCAAGTTCGGGACCCATTTCCGTTTGTATTTTCCCGGAGCGAAGCCCGGCTTGGACAACGCGGAATGGATGCACTCCAAGCACGTGATTCACGTTTTTCCGCGTTCTAGCAAGATGCTCATCAGCGAGTGGGCGCGCGCCATAAGAGTTGCGCACGGCGTGAAGAAGACTTTCATTCTGGCGATTCCTGGAGCGAAGGCCGAAGGCTCAGCTGAGCTGGATTTCCTTTTGTACCACCGGAAGGGCGGGGAGATAGAGAACCCGAGGCACGACAAGCCGAAATTCGTCATGCTCGCGTTGAGCGAGGAAGAGGAGATAGGCGGCGAAGAGCTGGCGCAGGCTATAGAGAAGTCGAAGGAACTCGGCCTTGACCTGATTCTCGCAATCTGCGACCGCGAGACGAGCGTAACCTATTATAGGGTGAAGCGGATAGAGCTTCCAAAGAGCAAGTACGAGTACTACGAGATAGAGTGGGTGCAACCTTGAATTTTTCGTTTTACAGTAGGAAGGGTCGAGCGGGTCGGTTGATGAAAATGGAAAAATCAAGATTCTGGGCGGTGTGCGGCAGTAATGTTGCGTGAAGAGCTTTTGGAGGCGACGAGAAGCGACAAGAAACTCCTGGCTTTCGCAAACAGCATGCCTCTTCGGCAAGCTGCGCCGTTCGGGAAGCTTTCTGCGGCAGTAGGCCACGCGCTCGCCGAGCGCGGGCTGCTCGCCGGAGAACGCCTGAGGGTGATGCTGGAACCGCACGAAACGAGGGCGTACGCCCACCTCACACGCGCGGTTTCGCATGCGCTTGCAGAACATGTTGCGTCCGAGTTTTTGGAGGCTGGACCCTTTAGGGATGCGCTGGCTGCGGCGACGCGAATGTACGCGTCGCCTGAACGGGAGAAAAGCGACGCGGAAAGGGAGTACTACCGCTGCCTTCGCCTGGCGTCGACAAGCCGCCAGCGGGAAGCGAGTTCTGCGTTGAATAGCTTGGGCATTCTGCGGGCGGAAGCCGGGCGCGCGCAGCACGGCGACGCGGTAGGGCGCGTTTTTTCAGACGCTTTCACGCATTTGGACATAGTGCTGAAACTGTACGCGAAAAGAGTGCCTAAAAACAACCACCAGTGAGCAGGCCGGGAAAACAAGCTTTTTGCTGTTGCAAAACCGCAAACCGTGGAGAGAGCCTTGATTTGGGATAATGCCGAAAACGAGACGTCAGCAAAGTTTTAAACATTCAAAGTGTAGGTATGGTCATGTCAAACTTTTGGGCTGACCAGATTGCGGAAAAAGCGGAGCAGCTCGACGGCAGGCACGTGGTGAGCGACGCGAAGACTCCTTCCGGAAGGATTCACGTCGGCTCGCTGCGCGGGGTCGTGATACACGACCTCATCTTCAAGGCCGTCAAGGACTCCGGGCAGAAGGTTGAGTACGTTTATAGGTTCGATGACTTCGTCCCGATGGACGGCTTTCCGCCTGAATTGCCGGATTCCTTCAGGAAGCACATGGGAGAGCCGCTGTGCAACGTCCCTTCGCCGGAAAAAGGCTACGATTCGCTCGCGCAGTATTATGCTTTTGATTTCAGGGAAGTTTTCGAGAAGCTGGACTGCAAGCCGCGCATAGTATGCGCTTCGGAGTCCTACCGGGCAGGCGAGATGAACCAACTTATCCGAACTGCTTTGGAAAAGGCCGAGAAAATCCGGGAAATCAACGTCTGCATAAGCGGCGCGAAAAAACAGGAAGGCTGGCTGCCCATAAACGTTGTTTGCGAAAAATGCGGTAAAATAGGAACCACCAAGGTGAGCGGTTTCGACGGGGAAACAGTTTTGTATGAATGCGTCGACGTGAAGTACGCGAAAGGCTGCGGGCACTCCGCAAGGATAAGCCCGTTTGACGGCAACGCGAAGCTCACCTGGAAAGCGGACTGGGCAGCCACGTGGGTTCTTCACAACGTGACAATAGAAGGGGCAGGAAAGGACCACTACGCCGCCGGGGGGTCCCGCGACGTGGCAAACCACCTTGCCGACGAGGTTTTCGGTTACAAGCACCCCTACAACTTCCGTTACGAGTTCTTCATAATGGGCGGCAAGAAAATGTCCACCTCAAAAGGCATAGGCGTGAGCGCGAGGCAGATGAGCGAGTCCATGCCTCCAGAATTATTGAGGTTTTTGATGGCGCGCTACAAACCCCAGACTGCGATTGATTTCAACCCGGACGGCGACACCATTCCCAAGCTGTACGACGACTGGGACCGTTTCGCAAGGATTTATTTCAGCCACGAAACCGCGAGGGACCCGGACATTCCGAGGATATTCGCGTTGAGCCAAGTCGGTTCCGCGCCGAAGGACTTTTTCAGGCCCCCGTTTTCCTTTGTCGCCTTCCTGCGGCAGCTGCCGAACGTCAAAGTGGTCGACGCGATTGCTGATTACAAGGGAAGCAAGCTGTCAAAAGAGGAAAAGGACGAGTTGGCGAAAAGAATCGAGTACGCGAAGATTTGGCTCGAGAAGTTTGCCCCTGAAGAGGCGAAGGTCCAGTTGGTGGAAAAACCGGACTATTCCGTTCTTTCGGAAGGCCAGAAGAAAGCGTTGAGGGATTTCGCGGAAGTTTTCGGGAACGAGAAGGACGACAACAGGCAGATGGAGGCAGTTAAGGGAATCTGCTCGAAGAACAGCCTGACTGTCGGCGAGTTCTTCGAAGCAGCGTATACGGTCTTCATCGGCAGGAAGAAGGGGCCGAAGCTGCTGCCGTTCCTGAAGGCTCTGGACAGGAAGAAAGTGGTGGCGCGTTTAAGTAACGCCTGATTTTTTCTTTCTTCTCCCGCTCGCCTACATCTACGGAATTTACTTGAAGCTCTTCGAGAAGCAGGGCGGGCTCAAGGCAGCCTGTGCGAAGAGCAGATGAGTTTTTTTATAATAAGAGTTGAGCAGTCTTTGTTATCGTTTCCTCGCCCAGGTTATCTTCAGTGCATGCACGTTTTCGCTGCCTTGCATCGCCTGTGCTTCCTTGAAATCCACTTCGTAGCCTTTTTCTTCGGCTCTTTTCTTGAAGACTTGCATGATTTTTTTCTTGGCAACTGGCACCCACCGCTGGTGTTCCTCTTCCAACGCCCTTTTTGCGGCATCCAAAGCGGTTTCGCCTTCGCGCTGGCTTATTTCAAACCTGTACTTGATGCGGGTGTGGGACAAAAATAGTGTTCCTTTGTTTTGAAATGCATTTTTTGCCTGCGGGTTGTTTCAAACCAGTAGAGCGGTCTTTTGCGTTCTCTTTTGCTGGGTTGCTTGAACTTTTTTTGCTTTCTTGCCGAGTTGCGTG
>JACROM010000031.1:9489-23086 GCA_016214445.1 Microcaldota archaeon | reverse complement strand
TAAAACAATTAGAGCATACATAAATTGGTTGTGGTTTTGGTTAGTTTCTAGACGTAGATTGGACTTGAAAGCTCGTGAAAAAACTAGCTCACTGTAAACTTAGGTTTGACATTTTTTGCCTAGAAAACTAACCCCTTACGATTTTTTCATTTCTTGTCCGTTGTGTCTTTCCCTTGTTCTGAAGCGTGGATTCTGTAATTATAAACCCTGTCCGCCATTATTTTCTCTTGTCTAGTCAATGCAGGGATGGCGGAACGGCCACGCGTCCGCCTGCAGGGGTCGCCTTTTCTTTCTTTGGAAGAAAGAAAATGCGGCCTACCGAAAAGAAAGAAACTTTCGGTCGCCCGCCAAAAGAAAAGGCGGGCTGCCGAAAAGAAAGAAACTTAAGGTAAATGCAGACAGCGGAACAAGGGGGTTCGACTCCCTCTCCCTGCTTTTTTTATTGTTTTGGCGGTTACTTCAAAACCGTTTCGCGCGATGTGGGCAGCGCCGAAGCCCGGTCCGCAACCCGCATCAAGAACTTTTCCGCCCCTCGGAATCAAAGTCAAAAACTCGTTTATGTATTCCGGCGGTTCTGAAAACGTTTTGGCGTAGCTTTCGGCTATTTTGTCGTAAACTGAAACGGCCTGTTCGTTTTCCCGCGTCATCCGACTAGTCCCGCTTCCTGTATGGCCTGCAGGTCTTCAAGAGTGAGTTTTTTTCCTTTTTTGAAACCCTCGAGGGCTTCCTTTCCCATTTCTGTGGCTTTTTGTTTCTGCCTTCTTTCGATGGATTCCTGTTCCTTCCGTTCCTTTTCGCGTTCTTCCTTCGCCTGCTGGCGGATTTCGCCGCGCATCTGGTCGAACTCGTCGCGTTCTGTCTTGAGCAGGGCGCGCTTCTGGTCCAAATCCTTGAAAGCCTCGCTGAGCTTTTCCTGAAGAGCGGACGCTTTCTTGAGCGCTTTCACGTACGTCGCATGATGTTCGTCGCTTTTCTTCGCGGTTTCGCGCATTTTTTCCCTGGTTTCCCTTGCAGCGGCGTTTGCCTTCCTCAATTCGTCCCTCACTTTTGCGCGTTCCGCGAAGGCGCCGCTCTTTTCCTCGGCTGCCGGAAGTTTTTTCCGCAAGTCGTTAATCTTCTTGCTTAACTCTTTTTCTTCCTTGGGCGAGGCTTCGGTCTGCTGTATCCATTCAAGTTGTTCTATCTGCCTCTTCAGTTCGCGCGGGTTGTCCATTTCCTGGAGGTTCTTCAGCGCGGCGTCGCTCTTGTCCATGGCCTCCTTGGCTTTAGCCACTGCTTCTTCTGCTTTTGCCTTCTGTCCCTTGAGCTCCTTGACTTTCGCGTTCTCGCCGTCCCTCTTCTCCTTTTCAGACTTAGCAGTAGCGTACAATTCGCGCATGTTCGCAAGAGCCTCCTTGTTCTTCAGGACGAGGCTCTGCACCTGCTTCCTGACTACTTCGACGT
Organism: Microcaldota archaeon; assembly: GCA_016214445.1. Classification (GTDB taxonomy): domain Archaea; phylum Micrarchaeota; class Micrarchaeia; order Norongarragalinales; family Norongarragalinaceae; genus JACROM01. The sequence continues at coordinate 21,643 of JACROM010000031.1, read as the reverse complement.
CTTCCTTTGCCTTTTCAAGTTCGCTCATATAGATGCGTCAGGGTGTTCGAGCTCTATCTCCGCGATCAGCTCGTCGATTTCCGCTCTCTGTTTCTCGAGCAGCTTCTTTATCTTGAATATGCGCTTCTGCGTAAGTCCGATTTCCTTGTACTTTCGCGCAGCGCGGTTGAAGTGTTCTATGGACAGGGTGAAAAAATCTTCCCGGTCCATGCCCTGGGAAACGTCGGCCAGTATGTCGCCGGGCAGCTCGTTTGCCGCAACTTTGGCTTCCTTTTTCACCTGATGGTCGTTCTTCAGGTTGTCCTTGATTATCTTGACTACTCTCGCGTTGGGAAACGGCAAACGTTCGCTTTCCTCTTCCAGCATCTCGTCTTCCGCGGCCTCCTCGGCTGCCGGTTCCTCAAGCGGCTTTTCCTGTGCTTGTTGCTCAGTCATGTCCGTATTCCCCCCATTAATTTCATACAGAAACAGTTACACTATCTTTAGGTTTTTTCAGGCTTTTAAAGGTGTTTTTGGACAAACAGAAACTGACAAAAGGGCAGAGGGCCGCGGTTGCTTTTCTAATTAGGCATGCAGGCCGCTCTCCCCAAGTAAGAAAACGTTTGGTGGCCGACGGGTTTGAACTAAAACCGCACGACGCTTAGTCGTTCGCCGCCTACAGGAAAACGATTTCCTCAAACCGGACGCCGAACTTTTTCGGGACGTAGATTCCCGGCTCTATGGTGAAGACCATTCCCTTCTTCAGTACGTCCTCCTCCGGGCAGGGCCCGTCGTGCACTTCCAGACCCACGTGGTGGCCTATCCGGAGGCGAGCTTTCCGGAAAGAGTAGTCGCCGAAGCCGTATTCGCTTATAACTTTCTCCGCTGCCTCATTTACCCCTTTCCCCTTCGCTCCGGGCCGGGCGGCTTTCATCGCGGCCTTCTGCGCTTCCCTGACCGCCTCTACAGCATCAGTGGTTTCCCTGTCCTTTCCTTCGTAGATGGTCGAGGAAAAGTCGCCGCAATAATGTTCGCAGGTCGCGCCTATGTCAACAACTACGACGTCGTTTCTTCCTATTTTTCGCGCAGTGGGCCGTGCGTGAGGTGAGGCGCTGTTTTCTCCTGAAGCGACTATGGGCGGGAACGCGTCCAATGCGGAACCTTTTTTTCTGGCTTCGAGTTCGAACAAACCAGCAGCGTGCGACTCGGTTTTGTTGAAGATTTTGTTTTTTGTCGCGTTGAAGCACTCTTTTGTTATGGCTTGTGCTTTCCTGATTTTCCTCTTTTCTTCCGGTTCCTTTATTTTCCGCGCTTCCGCGAACCTCTTCGCCAACGGGACCGGCGAAAAGTTCTTTTTCGAGAGCCGCTGGTACGACAACAAGTCGTTCTCGTCCACTCCGATTTTTTTGATTTTGTTTTCCTTCACGTAATCCCGGAAGTGTTTCTTCAGTTTCGCGGACGGCACAGTCTTGTCCGCCCAAGGGTATTCGGTGTTGCCGTAGGCGATTGTTTCGTGAGGCGTGAAGAGTAGGGCGAATGCTTCCTCGTCCACGCCGGTGAAATAGAACAGGTTGTTGTTGACTTTGCCGAGAGAAGCGAGAAAGACGGGGGTTTTCCCGGCGATTTTCTGCAGTTTGTCGAGACGCACCAAACTCACCTCTTCCTTTTGGGCGCGAACTTTCCGTCGTATTTTCTTATCGCCTCTATTGTCTTGTCGTTGTACTCCGTTATTCTTTTTTGGGCGTAGGCCCTCCTTTGTTCTTCGGGCACGTGCGGGTCTTTTTTCAGGTGGTAACCCAACATTGTTTCTTCCAAATAAGCGCGGTTTGCTTCTATTACTTTTTCAGGGTGCTTTTTCAGTAGCGCGTTGAGGTCGCGTGATTTAAGCGGCCTGTTTTTTCGTGTCGCCTCTTCCAGCCGTTCGTGCAAAAACACATACGGGTGCAGCCTTGCGCGGTCCCTGCTTATAGCCGGGCGCAGCTGCCGTAGTACTGTGTTAGGGTTCGCGCCCATCGTTTGAGCAGCTTCAACCAACCGAAGCCGCGGGTTCAACCGGTCCATTCGTCAATTTACTTTTTCCATGGCTTTAACCCTTTCCCCGTCCAAAGCAACAGGTTTTTTAAGGAGAGTTTCCCGAAGTTGTATCCTTAGAGAGGTGTTATTGTATGAAGATAAGCGAACTTACTCCCGGAACCGGAAACGTAAACCTCGAAGCAGAAGTGGTCGGAATCGAGGAACCAAGGGAAATCAACAAGATGGGCCGCACGTTGAGGGTTGCGAACGCTACAGTCAAGGACGACTCCGGCACCATTACTCTAGTGCTGTGGAACGACAACATCGATAAAATCCAGGAAGGAAGCAAGATAAAAATCACGAACGGCTACGTGAACACCTGGCAGGACAAGAGCCAGCTCACGCTGGGCAAGTTCGGCCAGATGGAAGTCGTCTAGTTTTTTCTTCTTTCCTTTTCTAGTTTTTTTTGTTTTCAAAGCCCAAGCGCAGCGAACGCAAGCACCCCCACAAGCAGGCCGTACAGCGTGACGTTTCGCGCCTTCTTCAGGTTCTCGAGGCGTTGGCTCAGCAGGATGTAGTAGGTGCCCGCGAGGAAAAGCGCGGAAGTGACTACCACCAATACCAGGTAGACCCAGTTGAGCGAAGCCATCAACGGAATGAGGCTCAGGAATATGGCGAAGTAAATCAGCACTGACGCCAGCACCACTGTTTTCCTCGGGCCCAAAAGCATCGGCAGAGTGGTGGCGCCGATCTTCCGGTCGCCCTCCACGTCGCGAAGGGTTATGACGAGCTCCCTCCCGAAGCCGGCTAGGAACGCTACTGCCGCGTAAAGCAGCACGTTCGCGTTGAGCGTCGGCGAGACCGCGAGGTTGCCGTAGATGAAGCTGATGCTCATGCTGGATGCGATGAATGCATTGCCAAGGAGCGGGCGTTTCTTGAGAAAAGGGTCGTATAGGAAAGAAGCGAGAGTGTAAGCAAATGCGACCATGAACGCGTTGCTGTTGACAAAGTAAGTCAACGAAACTCCAGCAATCATCAGGATTAGCCCGGCCCACAGCGCCTGCCTCGGGTTTATTTTTCCGGAAACAAGAGGGCGTTCTTTGCGTTTGAGCGCCCGGTCCGTCCCCAAGCCGAAGTAGTCGCTCCACGCGAAGGCGCCGAGAGTTATGAGAACCGGGCCGAGCGCGGGATAGAGGAAGCCCCAAGACAGCTGTTTTGTAGCGACGAACTGGCTCACTATTACCGCCAGCGCGACAATAACCGAGTGTTCCGCCCGGAAAAGCGTCCACCATTGTTTGAGCATGGTTTCCTTTTGGGGCAAAGAAGTTTTAAGGCATTTGTTCTACACAAAGTGTCATGGCAAATGTTTTCGACCAGGTAGGGGACGCCAGCGTGTTCCTTGACGAGGACGTGCTCAAGCCGGAATACCTGCCGGACCTGCTTCCGGGAAGGGAAAAACAGGTGCGAGAGATGGCGGAAGCGCTGAAGCCTTTCGTCCGCGGCAGGAAGGCAAGGCCGCTGTTGCTGCACGGCCCGCCAGGAGTTGGCAAAACCTCTTCAGCGAAATTCGTCCTCAACCAACTCGAAGACTATTCCGCCCGGGTCCAAGGCGCGTACGTCAACTGCTGGCACCACTCCACCAAGCAAAGCGTACTTGCTGAAGCTTGTAGGTTGTTGGGCTCTCCGGTGCCAAGGCGCGGTTTGGCGTCGGACGAGGTGCAGACCGAGCTCTTCTCCGTTTTGGCGAAGAAAAAAATCGGCATGGTGCTCGTGTTGGACGAGGCGGACAGGCTGTTCCACAGGAAAGAAGAATCGCTTTTCTACGATTTGCTTCGCGCTGAAGTGCCGGTTGCATTGGTGGGCTTGACCAACGAGCCACGCGTTTTCGGCTCTCTTGACGCGCGGGCAAAGAGTTCGTTCAACGCGCTGTTCTTGGAGTTCCCGAGGTATTCCCCGATAGAGTTGAAGGAAATCCTCCGAAAGCGTTCGGAGAAAGCGTTCCGGAAACAGGCCTGCCCTGAGGAAGCCATAGCCTTGTGCGCGGCTTTCGCTTCCAAGCACGGAGGGGACGCGCGCGTCGCCATAGAGGCACTGTGGCTTTCCGGAAGAAACGCGGAAAAAAGAGGAGCGAGGACGGTGAGCGAGGGGGACTGCCGCGCTGCTTTCGCGTCGCAGGAGAAGCTTCATGCCTCGCAGGCCAAGCGTTTGGATGGGTTGAGCGGGCAGGAACAAAAAATATTGGACTTACTAGGCGAACCGAAGTTTTCAAGCGAATTGTTTGGAGAGTTGGGTTTGCCTGAACGAACAGGAAGAAGATACATCGAGTCGCTTGTTTTGAAAAAAATCGTCGCGTTCGAGGACGTTGATTCGCCCGAAGGAAGGAGAAGGAAGCTCCGGAAGCTGGTTTAGGCTCTTATTTGTTGCTTTCCAAGAACCCCTGTTCCTTCAGGAACGATTCGATATACGTTATCAGTTTGTTCCGCCACTCCGGGTTGATCCAGTTGTGCCGCCTTAACACCTCCATGCCTTCGATTTCCCCGGTTGGTTCCTCACCCACAAAAACAACATTTGCTCCCTTTTCTTCAAGTTCTTGAAGGGCGTGAGGCATCGATAAGGAGTCCCCCCGCACTGCTATGTGGAGCGTTGGCGTATCCGGGCTCGGTTTTTTCTGGTCGTAACCTTGCAAGACTTTTTCCGGTTCAAAGAGAGCCAAGTCAACCTCTTTCGTTGCCAGCATTATTTGTTTCTTTGCGTCCGCGAGGTTTTGCCGGTGGTGCTTCTGGCTGCCCGGGTTTGAGATACTGATGAGCGCGGTTCTGATTTTATTTTCTTCGAATTGCTTCCAGTCGAGTTCACGAGTTACGTAGGGGCCTTGGCTGTGGCCTACGAAGACAAGTGTTTTCACGCCGTTTTTCATCAATTCCAAGACTCTTTCTTGCAGTCTTCCTATTTTTTCGGTGCCGGTTTCAAGGTCGTCATGTTCTATGGCGATAACGCGCCCGTATTGTTCTAGTTTTTCCCCCACTTGTCTAAGCGGGCTCCTGGTCGCCGGCCTCGCGATTCCAGGCACTAGCAAAAACGCGACTTTCTCTTTCATTGGTTCACTTCGCGGAAACAATCTTGACCCCGCCGTTATTCTTCAATCAGCCCGTGTTTCTTCAAAAACATGAGCACTTTTTGTTGCAAGAACAATTTTAGCCGGTCGGAATTCCAATTATGCGCGTCCATGGGTTTTTCATCCCCTGCTGGTGCGATGTGCGTTTCCTCGTTTTCCCTTTTCCGGTTTACCCATAAGTTTGCCATCGCAATTGGGTCGTGTCCTACTGCCAAGTTCAGCGTGGGCACTTTTGGGTTGCCTCTTGTTCTTTCAACGCCTTCAAAGACCGAGTCTTCTATTCTTATTCCAAAAGTTTTTTCAACTTCCTCCCTTGTTTTATCGAGGAATCTTGCATCGGGGGCGCTCGACAGGTTGATGAAGACCGCGTTTTCAGGCAGGTTCGCTTGTCTGCTCGCGTCCGCGCCTTTGCTGTGCGCTACTATTATGAGTTTTTTTCCGGCGAGTTCTTTGATTGCCTGTTCCAGCAACCTACTCTCTTCCATTATCTTTCCGTCGACTCTCGTGTAAACAAACCTTTTTTCCATGCCTTCCGGCAGTAGCTCAAGGACATGCTTCATCGGGGCGTGCCTTTCTTTTGCGTTTGCGCTGGTTACAATCACGAGTGCGGTTTCCATGGGTTTCACTTCGTTGAAACAATCTTCACCACGTCCCCGTCTTTCAAGGGAGTTTCCTTTCCAAGCCGCCGTTTTGTCTTCGCGTCAACTGCATACAAGAACCCTTTCGCTAAATCGGTGTGGATTTTGCCCGCCAAATCCAGAGCTGTAGCGCCTTGCGTCAAAAGGAACGCGTCAGGCAAGACTTTTCCGAAATTATTGGCGTAATGCGTCTCGTCTTCCACTGGGTACAGAACGATTTGCTTCAGGACGTCGAATGCGACGTGGTTCAAAAGCCCCTGCACTCCGGCAGGAGTGAAATTGATTTTGGCTATTGCTTTTTGGAGAGCAGGGTTGTCCGTTTTCGGGGCAAGCTGGCCGTTTTCCTCGACCGCCATCCCTTTTTCTAGCGCTTTCTGTTTCGCCAGCTCCAAGTCAGCGGAAACCTTGAAAACCGGGTGGCCCAATGCTTCGAGCGTTCCAATCGAGTGCGGCATCCATTTTTTGTTCTTTGCTCCATTTGCTCGCGTCGTCCCCAAACCCCCTAGCTAATTCCATCACTTCGTTTTCCTTCACCTTCAAGCCGGCCAGGAGAGTGGCGAAATCCTTCAATGTTTTTCCTTTGGTTTTCCTCGCGTTGGAGTCCACTACGCTATAAAACCAGGCGTCCAGTTCTTTTTCCAGTATGATAACGTCCCTTGTAGGGTCGTGGCCTGTTGTAGGGTTTCCGGAGTCGTCGGTTCCGCCGGAAGCGTCAGCGACAACAATGAGCGCGTCCGCTTGGCTCAAGTCCGACAGGAACTGGTTGCCCATTCCCTTGCCTTCCGACGCGCCTTCTACCAATCCAGCTACGTCCAATAGCCTGATGGGTATTTTTCGCGTCCCCCCGACGCAGTCGCTGTTGTTCGGGTCGCATTTCTTCAAACCCAACGCCACGTGCGGGCACTGTTCCGTTGCGAATCCCACTCCTTGGTTGGGCTTGATGGTGGTGAAGGGATAGTTCGCTATCTGCGCGTTCCCGCGGGTGAGCGCGTTGAACAGCGTTGATTTTCCCTTGTTCGGGAGCCCGACGATACCGATTAGCATTTTTGTTTCCTCTTGTTGAAAAATAAAAACGGGCCCGCGGGGAGTTTCTGGCTATCTTTTCAAGTTGAAAGAAAACCGGTCGGTTTTTTCTTTTGGACCGACCAGCTTTTCTTTTTTCGGTAAAAAAGAAAAGATGGTCTTTTGAACCCCGGTCTGAAGCTGTCTGCACACACGTTTCGCTTTCGCGCATTCATGCGACCGCGGCTGTTCCGCAAGCTTCCATTCTGTCCAGGCTATACTACGGGCCCTTAAGTGAGTCTTGTTCAAGCGGACTTTTAAGGATTGTTGGTAGGCTGAAAAATTATAAGCGTCGAATCGTCGGGGATGTCTGAAGGGGATGTGTAACGCCATCAGCATATCAAGGGGATACCGCAGCCATCCGAGCCATCAGGCGAGGGAGGCTGCGGAGGATGTCATCAATCTCCCCCAACTTTTTCTGTTTGCCACCATTTTCAGAGTGAGTTTAATGTGCGCCGAAGTAGGGCGGACTTCATCCCTGAAAGAGACTACCAGTGGCTCGAATTTTGCGTCCAGTATGGTCGACGGGATAATTTTTTGGAGCTCCTTGCCGAAAAACCACTGTACTGCGCGCATGAATGTGTTGCATTCTTCCGATTCCGCGGTTATTTTTTTCTTGTCCGCTTCCTCCAGTATTCTTTCCCTCTCTTCCAGCAGGTTGCCGACGTGAGCCTCGCCTCTCCGCGCTTCCAGTTCGGCAAAGTTAGGCGAGAGGTAAGTAGTATACTTTATGGCGGCGCGCTTGTGGAAGTTGTCCGTCTTCAGCAAGCTCGGGTATCTGACCCCGGGTGGCGCGTACCTTTTGAACGGTGAGCGCCTGTTGTGGAGGCGCGTTATTACGTTGATCACACCTATGTTTGCGCAGCAAACCTATAAAAAACGGTTCCTGCATAAGTGCTGTCTGGTGTTATTGTATGAACTGTTCAAGTTGTGGCCGAGACGCGAAGCTGAACGCCACGGTGTTCGAGTGCCCGTCGTGCGGCCAGAAAATCTGCAGGTGCGCCGACTGCAAGCTCAATTCGAACGCTTACAAGTGCAGGAACTGCAGCTTCGAGGGCCCGTAGGAAATGAAGGTAATGGTCGCCGGAGTGTTTGATTTCCTCCACCCGGGCCACCTGGCTTTGTTCAGGCAGGCCAAGAAAATGGGCGAGATAATGGTGGTGGTCGCGAGGGACGCGACCGTGCTCAAGATTAAGGGGAAACCTCCTTTGTTTTCGGAGGAGCAGCGCGCGCAGGCCGTTGCGGCGATAAAGGGCGTTGACTCTGTAGTCCTCGGGGACGTGGAAGACAACTTCAAGGTCTTGAAGGAAGCCAAGCCCGATGTTTTATTGTTGGGCTACGACCAGAACGTTGACTTGCCCGCTTTGCGGGCTTACCTGAAGGAGAACAACCTGAAGACGAAGATAAAGCGCGCTGAGGCGTTTGAGCCGCACAAGTTCAAGAGCTCTAAACTCAAGAAGATTTTTGGTGTGTGAGGCGGGTTTTCTTTGGCGAGGGTTCGAAGCCGAAGAGGATTTCGAGGGTTTGGATATTTATTCTTTGGCGGCTTTGGTGTTGAAGAATTTTTTGACAAAGGTGTTTCGTGGCTGGGCGGTTCCTGTGCGCGAATTCAAGTTTCAAAAGGTGTGTTGAATGGGTAAAGTATTGGTGAGAATGAAAGTGTTTCCAGATGAGGGCGTTACTCCGGAGCAGCTGCTTGCAACTGTAAAGAAAGTGGACGGCTGCAACAAGGCGGAGATAATCGACTACGTTTTCGGCGCTAAAGTGATTCAGGCTTCTTTTGTCACGGAAGACGGTTCCGGCCGCGACTTCGAGGAAGAGCTTCAGAACACGAAAGGCGTCTCAAATGTCCAGGTGGAAGAAGTCGGACTGATTAGCTGATTTACAATGAAGAATTTGGCCCCGAACATTTTCAGGCAACGGCTCTTGGTCGAAGGATTTTATGGAATTAACGTGGACGAAAAAACCATAAGGCAGTATTTTGAGAAAATCACTTCCGCGCTCGGCCTGAAAGCTTACGGTGAACCAATAATTTTTTCTCCGGCTGGCGAAGGTAAAAAAGAAAACCAGGGCTTCGATGCTTTCGTTCCTTTGGTTGATTCCGGCATTTCGGTTTACGTTTGGTCCGAGGCGCGTTTCTTTTCCGGCATCATCTACACTTGCAAGGGGTTTGACGAAAAAAAGGCAGTTGAAGTGACGAAAAAGTTCTTCAGGATGCGGGAAGCGGAATCCTTCTCTTTCTAGCTTCCTTTTCTTAGGCGCGCCAGTGTGGTGTTTAAAATACTCCTTTCGAGTTTTTGGCGCTCTTTGCGCTGCGCAGGAGTTAGCGTACCCCAAATTCCGTTGCCTTCACGTATGTCTTTGAGCAACTGCCTGGCAGACAGGAGCCATTTCAGCTTGTTGGTCCGTTCCCTGATTTTTTCATCTGTTTCGGCTAGTTCTCTGTCCTGTCTTTCTTTTCCCTTGCGGTAGGGCGATTTTTGCCAGAGGGGTTTTTCCCTGTAAAGGTCATAGTCACTGATTGCGGCTTCGAGTGCTTTCTCAAGCCCGTATCCCGTTGCCCATTCGACAAAACGCTTTGCGGGCTTTGACGTGAAAGGGTCGCCTTCATTTGGTTTTCCCTTGAATAGCCAAGCGGTTTTTATGGCGCGGAAGCCGCTGAAGTGTATTCCGCTTGAAAAAAGTTTCTCGAACTCGTCATTTGGGTCGCCTTCATGATAATAGCCGATTACCATCCGTTTGCCGCTTTTTTTCAGTGTGCCGGTAATCCCCTGTAACTGGTCTGGAGTCAAGTTCAGAGAATCAGCGTCAACGGTTACGACGGTGTACGACCCGTTCTTGGCGGCGTGCTTTATTCCCTCCAAAACCGCCGCGCCTTTTCCTTGGTTTACCGGCATCTGGATGACGTGGATACCTGCCCTTTTCACTATTTCTGCAGTACGGTCAGTGCTTCCGTCATCTACGACGACTGCGTCGTGTATTACGCCTTTGCGCTTGGCTTCATTCAAAGGTCCCAATACCATTGATATGTTTTCTTCTTCGTTATGCGCAGGCACGATGACTGTAATTTTTTCTTCTTTCATTGGTGCACCATTTCAGTTTATTGCGTATCTGTTATTTTGTTTTTTTCTTCTCCAGCTTCGTTCCCGTCATTTTCTCGAATTCTTCCTGCGTGTAGAGCTTTTGCTTTCCTTCTTTGATCTCCTTCATTATGCGGTTACATTCTCTAATGTCTTCTTCATCTTCCATTTGTTCGAGTTTTTTGTAGTCCATGTTTTCGCTTCCTCTCTTATCCGAACAACCCCTCCATACTTTTTCTCGCGTTTTCCCTCTTCTCTTCCGGGCACGCCACTATGAGCGCGTCCCTCCCGCTTTCAAGGTTCAGCGCCTTGACGAGGTTCGAGTAGTCTTCGAGGTTCTTCAGCTCGCCGTCCTTCGCCAAAACCTTTATGCCCGTGTACTTTTTACGTTCAGGAGGCATGCAGACGACGAACTCGCCGGTTTCCTCGAGAGCCGAGTTTATTCTTTGTTCCGCTTCCTTCTGTTGCAGGAACTCCTTCTGTTTTTCCGTTGCCTTGGTTGTTTCTAGGACGAACGCCTTCTTGTAGAGCCGCCTGTCAAGGAGCCTTTCGGCAAGGGCGTTCTTGGTTGCGAGCAACGTCAAAAGCACGTCGTCGGTTCCGAAGGAGATTTTTTCGAGCGTCAAAAGTTTTTCCTCGAGCGCCTGTTCCAGCATCTTTTCCACCATGGCCTCACATATCCTCACTGCAGGGTGCAGGTAAACCGCGTTGAACATCAGATGGCGAGACACGAGGAGGCTTTCGGCCGCGACAACCCCTTTTTCCAGCACGACCAGTTCGCCGTCCTTCAGCGCCAGCGTTTCCAACAGACGCCGGTGGTCCATTGCCGAGTAGGAAACGCCGGTAAAGTAGGCGTCCCGAAGCAGGTAGTCCATCCTGTCCGTGCCGAGTTCGCTCATCAGGAGCGCGCCCGAGTTTTTTCCCTTCAAGCACTCCCTTACTTCGTCGAACGAAGGGATTGTTTCCGCAAGGCCGCTTTCCTTTACCAAGTCTAGGCCCCGTTCCTCGTGCGTCTTGCCGGTGTGCTTCAGGAGTATTAAGTCCGAGCTGTGCGAAAAAGCGCCGTGACCCACGTCGTGCAGCAGCGAAGCAAGGCGAACCGCTTGTTTTTTCCCGTCTTTCAGGCCGAGCCTTTCCGCCAGAACTCCCGTGAGGTGGGTGGAGCCGAGTGAGTGCTCGAAGCGGGTGTGCGTGGCTGACGGGTAAACCAACGCGACCATAGAAAGCTGCCGCACGTGGCGCAGCCGCTGCATGAGCGGCGAGGCGATTATCCCCTCCTCCGAAGCGTTGAACTCTATACCACCGTGGATGGCGTCGCGGATTATCATACGGTTTTCTTCTGCAGCAGGGCCTTTTTGAGGGTTTTGGCTCAATCGTCCCCGTCGCTAAAAGGGCAAAGCCCCTTTCTTCTGAGTTCCTTTATCTCCTCAACATATGATTTGAGCATTTCTTTTTCTTGCTGCCTTCCTTCGTGTGTTTTAGGGTCCAGTTCCCTAATTCTTTTTACGGCCTCAATGAATTTCAACGGGTTTTCCTTCACGTGTTCCAAACTTTCTTTCAGTTCTCCGGTTTCATGCCCGAGTGCTATATCCGCTTTTTCTTGCACTTCCTCTTTTCTTCCGTTTACCGCGCATAAAACCAGAAGATTAAGCGCGTTTTCGAGTTTTTCCTGTGCTCGCCTTATCAAGACCTTTGACCTTCCCGCTTCTCTAACACCAAAACCAGTAGCGGCCTAAGTTCCTTCTTCCGCATTTTTGGCAATCACGTTCAAGTGGTGGTGTGGCGTTTGCTCTATGAAGCTCTTCAATTTTTCTTCAGGTATTCTTCCAGAGCTTTTCAGAAGTTTGAACGCGTTTTCCCTAATTTGGCGTTCTGGGGTTGGTTTCATGCTTCTATTTTCTCTTGCTTGGAGTTAATGGTTGCGTTTGCTTATCGCCGTCCTCCTTGCCGTCTCCTTAACTCTAAATAGTTCAGAAGGTGGTAAGTCGGCTGGCTTGGGGTTACGCGGGCTAAGGCTGGTGCGAGACGTGGATGTGCGGTTCCGCGCCTGAATAACTCTGCTGCAGACCCGGAACTTGGAGACGCGGCTTTCGGCTTGAATAATTCCCGTGCTTTCGTTATAAGGGCCGGAATTTTCACGCGCTTCATAGGTTTCATTCGGAACCGCAGGGGGGCACATCCCCCCTTCAGTTTCACGTTGCAGCGCTTCGCGCTGCTCCAGAATCTCCGGCCTTCGCGGCCGGGCATCTTGAAGCAGCCTTCTCTCG
>JACROM010000031.1:0-9385 GCA_016214445.1 Microcaldota archaeon | reverse complement strand
GAATCGTCGGGGATGTCTGAAGGGGATGTGTAACGCCATCAGCATATCAAGGGGATACCGCAGCCATCCGAGCCATCAGGCGAGGGAGGCTGCGGAGGATGTCATCAAAACCACCAGGGATATTATTGCAGCCATGCGGTTTTTATTCTTTGTATCGTACGCCTAATTTCCTTCAGGTGCGTTCCCCGCCAGTAAAGCTTCCTACAACCAGTACACCGCCAGAACGCCTTTTGCCTCTTGTAAACGCGAGGCCACACTTCGTTTTTCACTTTGCTTTTGGCAACTTTCTTCAGCTTAGTTCCGCACATCGGGCAGAGCGTTTGGGGAATGGTTTTTGGCGGCTTGATTTTCAGCGCCTTGAGCGTTTCCTTCAGCTGGCCTTGAATGGAATTGGATTTGAGGAGGACGACTTTGGTGAAATCTTTCGCTTTTTGCGCCAAACGCTTGTCCCGCGTTATGAGGATGGCTTTGGCTTTCACTGCCTTCTTGAGGAGTTCGTCGTCTTCGGCTTCGTTGAAGTAAATGGTTTCCTTGCCCAAAACTCGGAGCCATCTGGCGAGCTTGCCGAGCATCACATCACAGAGGAGTTTCATTTCTTTCCTTGCCTGTTTGGTTGCAGTTTTCATCCAATATTAACAGAACCTTAATGTTTGAATAGTTTTGCAACAAATGCTTGGCGCCGCTTCCGTCCGGCTTCATCGTGTTTTTTTTGTTTTTGCCGCGTACTTCTTTAGACGAAATCGCCGATGTCAGCTATCTTGAGGGCCGTCTTTCCCTTCACTTCCCTCTTGTCGGGCACGAAAAGCATTCTTTCCTTCGCGTCGATTTTTCCGAGGCTTTCCTCCGCTCTTTTAACGTCCTCCTTGCCCGGAGGTTTCCACTTTATTTCAACCGCGAGTGCCGGCTTTTTGAACTTGAGGAGGCACGCGTCGATGTCGTAGTCTCCCGCCTCCGCTATGGCCTCGGTGAGTCCCTCCTTGGATGCTATGAGCTGTCGTATTTCGTCCTCGACGATCCGCGGCATGAGCTCGTCTATTATCCGGGCCATTTCCTCCCTGTTGGGCGCCCGTTCCGAAACGTTGTATTTTTCGTCCGCGTAGTAGAAAATGCGCAAAAGCGGCGAGGAGTGCCTGTAGGAGAACTTGTTCTTGTCGTAGACCTTTATTTTCCTTATTATCCCGAACTCGACAAGGTTCTTTAGGTATTGCTGTATCATGCCCGGGTCATCCTTTGCAGTCAGGCGCTTGGAGAACATGTAGCCAGATATTTCGGTCGAAACCGTCTTGCCGGTAGCTACCGCCCGGAGTATGGCCTCGTATGCCGCGCTCATGCCCCTTTCCTCTTCCGTGAATATTTCGCCAACGAGCGCCGGTATGGTCCGCATGGAGCCGATTATTATTTCCGCGAGTATTTCCCGCGGCGGCTTTTTCCCGTCGAAGTAGTCGGCAGAAATCGGTTCGCGCAGCAGTATGGCCACCTCCACCGCCTGTTTTTTTCCCATCTTGTGTTTTGAAACCGCCCTCAGCGCGTCTTGCAGGCTTATAGTGTGGATGGGTATTTCGGTGAAGAAGCCCAATAGGGGCGATTTTTTGTCGAGAAGTTTCTTGGAGAGGAACAGCGTGGAAGAGATGAGGACGAGTTTCCCGTCTTTTTTCATGGCGTGCAGCGAGTCGAAGAAATCGTCCCCAAGCCGCTGGAACTCGTCAACCGCCACGGTCTTGCCGTCCGCCAAAGCCCTGGTGAGCAGTTCCAGGAAAGTCTCGTATCCGAGGTTTTTGCCGTCTTTTTTCGATATGATTGTGCGGTCGCGTTTCACGAAAAAATAGTCGTCATAGCGCGTGAAGTTTTCCACCAGAAACGATTTTCCGGTCTTGCGCCTTCCGTAAACCAGGCACCATTTCTTGGTTTCCGCAATTCTTTTCACCTCTTCCGGGCGTTCTATAATCATGGTTATTATAATGCACATTATACTTATAAACGTTGCGCCTGCCGGCCTTTTGTTTCAGAATCAGAACCACGCCTCTTTTTTGAAGACGTGCTCCGCCAGCGCTTGCGCGGCTTCATTGGAGAGCTTTGGAATTGCGCGGTGGGTTTTTGATTGTTTGAGGGGCTTTTGAATGTGCGAGCCAACTCCGAAACGGATGGGCGCGGATTTGATTTTCTTCAGCAGGTCCTCTGCCTTGGTGATGCCGCGCTCTTCCTCAACCACGACCCGGTCTTCCTCAACCCACGGGCCGCGCAACGCGCGTTTTCCATGCACGAACTGTTTTACCGCTTTGTAGTTCGTGACCGGCGGGCCGATTGTCTTCTTCACGCGGCAAACTGACGGCGAGGCGAGCTCGAAGAACAGGTAGGCTTTTTTCTGGTCTGCGAAATACGCGCTTGATACGACACTGAAGCCTCCGCGCTCAAGGTGCTTGTGGATGTTGTTTTTCGTTCGCTCAAGCTGCGGCAGGATGATGTCCTCCACTATTTCCGGTTTTTTGAGTTCGATGAAGAAGAAAGTTGTTCCGCGTGATTTGAGCGCCTTGCTGATGTTGGAGGTTTTGGTTTTCTTTCCGAAGAACAGCGATTCGGAAGGCTTTTCCCACAACGCTCCAGCCAGCGAGATGAAGCGGCTTAATTGCGTCGGGTTTATCACTGCCGCGACGTTGCGGTTGGAGTCAACTGCGTCAATGAAAGTTAAGGGAGCGTCAAAGGTTTTCTCGCTTTCGACGAAGCTTATGCGTACCGGAGGCTTCCAGTCCTTTACCGTCTCAATCAGACCGCCAAATGAACGGTAGTTCATTACTAAATATTCGCACAGTATGCCTGAAAAACCGCGCACCTCGCTTTCAGCGCCATACAACAAGTGCACCTTGAGCAGCTGCTTCAGCGCGCGTACGTCCTCGCCCTGTGCTTTGGTCATGTTTTTCTGCAGGAAGTCCATGTGCAAGGGCGAACGGTCCACTGCCGACTTTATCTTGGTGTGAGGCTTTGTCCGGAAGCAGGGTATGATTTCCACCTTGTATTTGCCCATGACCGCTTGGAAGTAGGGATGTTCCGCGTAATGCATCTCCCATTTCGCATCTATCTTCCCCAAAGCTTTCCTTGTTTTTTCCACTATTTCCTCTTCTTCCATTTCAACAGGGAAGCACGCGAAAATGTCTATGTCCTTGTCCCCTTTCAGTCCGGTGTCGCGGGCTGTTGATCCAACCAGTTTCAGTTCGGCTTCCTTGAGCGAGGGCCCGAGTTTTTTCATGATGTCGAGGGCGAATTGCTTTTCTTCACGTGCTTCGGCAGGAGTGGGGCTGACTTTTTTCGCCACCTTTGTTGCGAGCTTCTCCAGCTTGGCTTTTTGGTCCATGTTTTTGTTACTCCTTTTGTGTCTTTAAACTTCTGCCTTGCCCTTGCCTTTCGTTTTCTTTCTTCGTTTCGCCGCTTTCCTTTAGTTCGTTTTTCTGTTTACTCTGCTTGCCATTTGATTCGTTTTTTGGCGCTTGGTGCTGAAGATCTGGCGTCAATTCGCTCAAATAATGAGAATAGTCTTTATGTAAGCAATATGCCGCGAAGAGCAAACCGATAGTAATGGCTGCCATAAGCCACACTTGTGTCGTCACATGTTCGAATACGTATTTCAAAAACTTATCATTTAAGTTTTCTGCAAGAGCCTGCTGCAGACCAACACGTAAGCCCCAAACCACCATTGTGGCTGAAGCTAAAATTGCCAAAAACGTGACAACGGTTTGCACGGTCTGAGCTTTGTCCTGCAATAGAAGTTTCTTTTGCTCCAAAATCGGAAGTCTATCCGTTTGATTTTTCTCCATGAAGACCTTTGATGTCTCTCTTACCTAAAAAAGGTAGGGCTTTAACGGTTTTGTTGAAAGTCTTGACGGGAAGAAAAAACTATGAGGGTTTGATTTTGGGGCGGTGGGTGGAAAACCTTCTTAAGCCCTTTTGTGTTAATCCTTCTCATGCCTTTGGCCAAGAAAGATTACCCCTTTTCGGAGTATGAGGTGGAGAAGCATCTCAGCGCCAAGCAGGCCGAACTGGTGGAGGACGTGCTTGCTGTATGCGACCGCAAAATGGCACTACCGGCTTTCTGCCGGAAGCACGAGCTTTCGCAGGACGACTGGCTTTCCTTTTTGGACTCGCTCGATGTCATTTCGCTCTACAAGCCCCTCCCGCCAGCTGACCGGCAGGCGTTCGCCAAAAACTTGGTGCCTCTTTTGAAGGACGAGAAAGCGGCCAACGCCGTTGCTTCGAGGCTTTACGGTTACGAGCTCATACAGCCCTTGCTTGAGGACGCGGAGCTCGAGGACGTCATGGTGAACGGTACCGCTGAAAACGTGTGGGTGTACCACCGGCAGGCCGGCATATGCAAAACAAACGTCCAGTTTACTGAAAAACAGCTGAAGATGCTTTTGGGCCAGATTGCCACTCCCGGAATGATGGACGACGGACGGCTGGCTGACGGCTCGCGTGTAAACGTCATCAAACCTCCAGCCTCGTCGTTCCCCATGGTGACAATCAGGCTTTTCCGAAAGAGCCCAGTCAGCCTTATAGACCTGGTAAAACGCAAGACGCTTTCCATTGACGCTGCTGCATTCCTCTGGTCGGCGTTCGAAGGATTGGGGATATATCCGCTCAACATCCTCGTGATAGGCGGCACAGCAGCAGGAAAAACATCAACTCTCAACGCCCTCACTTCTCTTATCCCGCCGGACGAGCGGCTCATAAGCATAGAGGACACCGCAGAACTTAACTTGGTCGGCAGGTCGAATTGGATTTCGCTTGTGACAAGCAAAACCGCTTCAGCCCAGGACCTTTTGAGAAACGCGCTCCGCATGAGGCCGGACAGGCTCATGGTGGGTGAAGTGCGGGGAGCTGAAGCAGAAGTGCTCTTTACCGCCATGAACATAGGCCACCGCGGCTCTTGTGGAACGTTGCACG
Organism: Microcaldota archaeon; assembly: GCA_016214445.1. GTDB lineage: Archaea > Micrarchaeota > Micrarchaeia > Norongarragalinales > Norongarragalinaceae > JACROM01. Next base: position 4,453 of record JACROM010000031.1, on the reverse strand, counting down.
CCAACAACGCGCGCGATGCCATGCTGCGCCTTGAAAACGAGCCAATGAATGTTCCGGCTGCCTTGCTTCCGTTGGCGGATTTGGTGGTTGCGCAGCACCGCGTTTACGACCGTAGGCTGGGTTTAGTGAGGAGAGTGGTTCAGATAAGCGAGGTTTCAAGGAGCGAGGGCATGGTAGGCCTGAACGATGTGTTCGCATGGGATTCCGAGAAGGACGCGCTCGAGCGGACTGATTCGCCTTCCGCATCCATAGAGAAAATCTCGAACGCGGTAATGAAGAAGCCCTCTTTTGTCCTGGAGAAAATCGAGGACCGCCGCAAAGTTTTAGAATACATGGTGCAGAAGGACATCTACAAGCACAAGGACGTGTGCGCCTTCCTGCAGGAATACTACAAGCAGGAACAAGGCTGACTTACCTTGTTTTCTTCACGCCTACATTGCGCTCTATAATCTCAATCACGTCTTCCAGGCGCTCCATGCGCAAAAGAGACCTTATGAAATCATTCGACAACAATAAGTTTTGTTGAAGCCGTCTTATTTTCTTGAGCTGTTCTTCAGTTGTTTCAGGGTTGAGCCTGTATTCTTTCGATAATCTTTTCGCCAACCTTTTTTTTCCTACCCGTGCCTACCCTGCCATTGCCTCTTCAAGCAACGGAATAACTATTCTCCTTTTTTCACCAGTGTCCTGATGGAGCGGTGAAGCAAGTCCCGTTCGGTGCACTTGCATGTATTCCATTCTCCGCAGCTTTCTCCCAGCGTCTTGTATCGCGGAAACAACGTGGTGCTCTTCATGTTCCGCTGCCGACTTTTTGGTCACGTAGGTACACAACCGCCCGATGTAGTGGGCGCGCATACCTTTTTCTTCAAGCCGTCGCCTGGCTTCCAGGCCCTGTGCGGGCATGAACTGTTGAATCCAAACCCGCCTTAAGACGCCTTCAGGATCGTAGACGCCGTCTTCAACCTGTTCTTCCCTCGGCAGGAGAAACGGAATGCTGAACGTGCGCCGGAGTATTCTCACCTTTTCCGGCGCGTCTCCATGCAAAGCAAGATACAACTCCGCCGGCTTGTCCTTGTATTCCTCGTGCACTTCCCTCGTGGTTTTGGCGGCATGCATAAAATTGTCAAGTTGTGTTCCGACCGCCTTTCTCGCCTTGTCTACTTTCGCTTTATTCGCGCCGTTTGTCTCCAACAGTGGCGCGGTCAAACTCCTGAATTTTTGAAGAACCTTTCTGCTGACTTTTTCGTAGTCGGGTTCATCCTTTCTGGCTTCTATCCTGAATAGTTTCATTCCGTATTCGTGGACGTGTGCGCGTATCCATGGCGCCTTATAACGCCAAGGCACGGGTATTTTTTCTTGCATGTATGGTTTGCTTTCAGCAACTATAAAAGCCTTTTAAGCGCGTGCGCCCACTTTTTATCCTGTCATGGTAGACTTAGGTTCCGGTTTGAGGAAGGCGTTAGCAAANNGCGTTAGCAAAGCTCACCGGTAGCTACGTCAACGACGAGGCAGTGGAGGCGCTGGTCAAGGACCTCCAGCGTTTGCTCATAACCAACGACGTCAACATCAAGTTCGTTTCCGAGTGGACCAAGACGCTCAAGAAGAGGGCGCTCGAGGAAAAACCGCTTCCAGGAGTTTCAATGCGCGAGCACGTCGTCAAGGTAGTGTACGAGGAACTCGAAAAACTTCTGGGGAAATCATTCGTGCCTTCAATAGGAAAACAAAGAATTTTATTGATGGGAATCTACGGGGCTGGAAAAACGAGCTCGGCAGGAAAACTCGCGCGGTTTTATTCCGCGAAAGGCCTCAAGGTGGTGCTGGTTGGCGCGGACGTGCACCGGCCCGCTGCCAAGGAACAGCTTAGGCAGTTGGCTGAACAGGTAAGGGTTGATTTCTTCACTTTGGACGCAGATGCTGTAGGGATAGCCAAGAAGGCGAAAGAGCTGTCCGCAAAATACGACGTAGTGATACTCGACTCCGCTGGCAGGAGCGCCTTTGACGAAGAACTGGCCAAAGAGTTGAAGGAAGCAGCTGATGCCTTCAAACCGGACGCTTCGTTCCTGGTTGTTTCAGCTGACGCGGGCCAGGTGGCAGGGAAACAAGCGAAACAATTCGCCACCATTTCCAAGCTGGACGGAGTCATATTGACGAAGTTCGACGGCTCCGGAAAAGGAGGTGGAGCGTTGAGCAGCGTAGTCGAGGCAGGGTGCGGAATCGCTTTCGTGGGAACAGGAGAAAAAATGGCGGACTTCGAGGTGTTCGACGCGCCAGCTTTTGCTTCCAGGCTTCTGGGCTTTCCGGACCTCAAGAGTTTCCTCGAAAAAGCCAAAAGCGTTTCGGACGAGGAAAAGATGGAAGCGGCGTGGGACGAAGGCAAGCTTGATTACGAGACTTTTTTGGCGCAGTTGAGGGCGTTCAAGAAGATGGGGCCGCTCAAGGGCGTGATGCAGATGATGGGCGCGTATGACGTGCCCGAGGAAATGCTCGGCAAGAGCGAGGAAAAACTCAAGCAATTCGAGGCAGCTGTTTTGAGCATGACCTTGGAAGAGCGGAAGGACCCGCACCTCATGAAGGAGGCGTCGAGGCAGGAGAGAGTGGCCAAGGGCAGCGGCATGGACCAGAAGGAAATCAAGGAACTGGTGCAGCAGTTCGAGAAAGCTAATAAATTGCTCAAAGGAGTGAAGAAGAACAAGGGGCTGCTCAACCAGTTGAGCAAGAAATTCAAGATGGGCGCGTGAAGATTGTTCGAGTGCGCGGAGAAGGGCAAGCTGTTGAGCGGTTTTGGCAATGAGGTCAATATTTGTGCGTGGATGGTTTTATGGCGCTTGAGCACTTGAAGCCGAAAAAAAAGAAGTTCGTCCATCCGGGCGACCCGAGGGAGCCGCGGCCGGGCTACGGCCTCATAAAACCCGAAATGCTTGTTGGTGCGATAGTAGTTTTCGCGTTGGGTTTTTACGGCATAGTGCACTGGATGGGCGCCCTGCTTTTCGGGATACTTTTGCTCACGTGGAGCGTGGACAACGACTACTTCGACTACGCGTGATTCCTGATGGTTGTTTTTGATTTCATTCTCGCGCGGGTTGTTGTAAGCGTTCTCGTTGCCGCCTACCTCGCGTGGGAGGATGCAAAAACCAGTTTCATGAACGAAAGGCTGTTGTTGGTTTTCGTCGCTTCAGGCGCGTTTGTTGACCTGGTTTTCCTGCCGCAAGACTCGTGGCTTGTTGTTTTCGGAGTTGCAGCTGCCATCGCGGCAATAGGCTTCATTTCCTACAAGGCCGGCCAGTTCGGAGGAGGCGACGTCCTCATCCTGCTTGGCTTGCACCTATGGCTGCCTTTTTCGCCTTTCGTCGCGGTGCCGTGGCCGTTCATCCTAAGCGTGTTCGTCGCCTCGGCAGCGATGGGCTCGATTGCTTCTGCTGTCTTATACGCGTGGAAGCTAAGAAAGGAGAAGCTGCCCAAGCGAAAAAGGCTGTTGTTCGGCCTTCTGGTTGTTCTTTCGCTCGCGTTCCTGCTTTTGCCGTTCGGCCTTTTCGGCGTGCTGTTCTACGCCTTGGCGGTTTCCTCCTCGTTCTACTTCGTTTTCCGGGGAGAGCTCTTGGAAAAAGTGATAATCCAGCAAGTAAAATTGAAGGACATAGAGGACGAGGACGTTTTGGCAATGGAACAAATCGCCCAAAGCAAGGTTAAGCGGTTCAGCCTTGAAAAAGTGTTAACCGCTTCGGCGTTGCAGAAGCTGAAAAAGTACGCGCGTTCTTCACGGAAAACAACTGTTCCGATATACAAGAACCTTCCGCGGTTCGGGCCCTACATCCTAGCCGGCCTTCTTGCCTGCCTAGCTGTAGGCGACGTCATATGGTTCCTGATGGGGCTATGACTGCATTTCAGGCCGTGTACTTTTTGAGCACTTTTTTCGCGAGTATGTTGTCGTTCGTGCTCAACGCGAGTATTTTCTCGCCTTTTTCCGCGTCCAGTATGTAGATGTTGTTTATGTTGATTCCATTGTCCGCAAGCGACCTGCTCATCTCGGCCAGCTCGCCCGGCTTGTCTTTGACCCTGAGCAGGAGGCTGCTCTCGTCAACGACCTTGTAGCCCCTTTCCGCTAAAACCCTCCTCGCTTCCTTGCCGTGCTTGGTGGTCATGTGCAGGATGCAGTTGGTTCCGGCAGTCTCCAAGGCAATGGAGTCGATGTTCAGGTTCTTTTGCGCCATTGCTTCGCTGATGTCCGCCAACAACCCGACCCGGTCCTTCTCCACTATAGTAAGCCTGTTCATTTTTCCCACCCCTCCTTCCTGTAAGTGTTTACTCTTTCCGGGGATTTAAATGTTTTTTTTATGGCGGCTTTGGGACAAAACTCAATACGCCCTGTTTGAGAAGGTCAATTGTATTTCTTTGTAGAGGTATTTGATGTAAATGAGTTGTTTGATATTGTGGCATAAGTATCGAAGCGATACCGCCG
>JACROM010000030.1:4939-7637 GCA_016214445.1 Microcaldota archaeon | reverse complement strand
TTGGGACATAAGTCCTAAGGCGTCTTGTGAAAAGAATTTTTCGGTTATTTTTTCACTACCGCCGTCACAGAATGGCTCCGATTAGCTAAGCTTTTCAAATCGTGAAGCCTTTTAACGTTTTCTGAATTCCGTCCCAAAGCCCGCTATGTCCGAAGCATTAAAAACAACTCCGGCCTAATTTAGCACGTATGAGCCTCCTGATTACCGCGCTTCTGCTGGTTGTCGCGTACTTCCTTTACGAGTCAGGGCTTTCCATACTCGCGCTCGTAGTCATTCTCGTTGCGATACTGCAGGCGTTGAGCAAGCCATCGTACTCGTCTGCGGGAGCTGCAGTTGCTTCTGGCCAACGCCCGGTAATCGTCACCACTTCAGGCGGGAAAATCCCGGAAACCCTCAAGATAGTAACCAAGAAAACCTGGCCGGGAACGAGTTTCTACGAGGACTTCTGGACTTATTTAGGCGGAGTGATCGAGTGGCCAATAAGGATCGCGATAAGGCTGTTTACGGGCAGGGGCGGTGTAGCCAAGGGCGGTAAATCCCTGGACGGCAAAAAGCTGGAGAAGCCCTTCTGAGGTTGAATGAACATGAACGTTGTATTGTTGGTTGTTTTGCTCGGCCTTTCCTTCTTCTTCCTGCAGACAGGCTACGAGTTCCTCGCTTTGCTGACGCTTGTGCTCGCTGGAATGCTGTTTTTCGTGGGCTCACGCAAGGACGAGTCCACGTCGGTGAAGATAACCGAGCCTTTCGGACCGCAAGGCCCGATAGTGGTGGAGAACAAGATGCCCGACATACCCTCGGGGATAAACTTCAAGATAAAGGACAACTGGAAAGAATATATGGGCTTCGAATACTCCTTCTTCAACTGGGGCAACGCGTGGCACAACGTGGGCCACTTCCTGTACCGGTTGTTCTTCCCGCAGAGGAAGGAGAAAAAAGACAAGCACTAGGCTGGTGTTGAGAAAATGGATAGAACGCTCTATGTCGCTTGCATCGTCTTGGCCGGGCTGGGGCTTCTGTTTTCAATAGAGTGGCTCTTCCTGACCTTCCTTCTTATTTTCCTGCTCGTCGCGTTCATGGAGCGGTACTCTTCCTCGCCTGTTTCCCCGGAAGCGTCATTCCAATCGCAGCAGGCGCAGCAGCCCGTAGTAATACAGGCTTCCCAGGCTTCAACAGCGCACCAGTTCTACACCTCTGTTGTGCAGGAGGCCATGGGCCAGATAATGCACGACAACGTTGCCACCAACGTGTCGAGCCTTGATGAAAATGTCGTCAAGCTTCAGGACACCGTGATAGCCAAAGTCAACGCCCTCGAGGAGAGCATGGACAAAAAGTTCAAGGACTTGAAGAAGAGAGTTTGAATTGTTTTCAGTTTCAACAGCACGTTTCTTTCTGGTATCAAAGAGCAACAAACAAGCCTACGTCTTCAGTCTCAACAACACGTTTCTTTCAGTATCCAATATCTTCTTGTTGATGTCCTGGACCACCAAGGGGAAACTACGTTTCTCCCAAACGCAACTTAACGACCCAACCGTTAAGTTCGTTTGCCTCACTGGTCGGCCCACCCCTTCCTCTTGTGTGCAACGCGACAAACAATCTACGTTTTCAGTCTCAACAACACGTTTCTTTCCGTGTCGAGAATCTTCTTGTTAATATCCTGCAAAGCTTTCAGCAGGGCAATGGTTTCGTCGAGCTTCCTCTCAACTGAATCCATGTCGGAAAGGCTCGTCTTGGGCATGCCGGTCATCACGTCCGGCTGCTCTTCTCCCGGTTTCTCGCCTACAGTTTCCTCCTTTTCTCCCTCCCCTGAAATAGTAGTGAACGAAAAACCCGGCTTTTCGCCTTCAGCTTCCTTCTTTTCTTCCTGCTCCGGTTCTGCTTCCTTTTGCGACGGTTCCGGCTTCATTTCCTCGAACAATTCCTTCGGTTCGGAAGGCGCAGCCTCTTCCTTTTTCGGCGCCTGTGCCTTCTCCTGCTTTGGCGCAGCTGCAACCTGCGCTTCCCGAATCTGGTTGGCGGCGGATTCTATAAGCTCTTCCGCGTTCTCCATGCCCAGCTCCTGAAGGCTCGCCTTGATCTGCTCTCTGGTCATGCCCTTCTTGAGCATTTCACGAATGATGGTCTTGACGTCCATACCCTATTACTCAACTCAATAAACGTATATTAAACCTTTTACACTGGCGGCCACATTCCCGTAACCCATAAAGCTACAGCTGCCGCGAAAAGGTACTCGAGAACGAAAACAAACAATTCCATGCGTTGAATGTTTTTTTCCTTCAAAATAAACCACGCTGCGGTTCCAGCGAGAGCGCCTGCAATCCATGCAGGCGCGCCGGAAATTGCAACCACCCACGCCACGCCTGAAAGCATCAGTGCTGCCGTGACCTTGCGCGCTTTCTCCAAACCAAGCCAGGAAGGCAGAGTGAAAATCCCGGCTTTCCTGTCTGCTTCAGCGTCCTTCAAATCCTTAAACGGCGCAGCGAGGAAAACAAACCCGAAAACCATCACAACGTATGAAAGCGGCACGAGCAAAGGGGTTTTTTCAGGCTGCAGCAAACCCAAACCATAACCTGCCAGGAAAACAGCTGTAGCGCAGGCTGCCAACACAACTGAAGACAAGACAAAATGCCTCCGCAAGCGCAGAGGCGGCGAAGAGTAAACAAGCGAAAGGCAGAAAGCGAAAGCAACCCAAGCCAGAGCA
>JACROM010000030.1:0-4901 GCA_016214445.1 Microcaldota archaeon | reverse complement strand
GCAGCATAGCCGGCTGCCAGGCCGTTCAACAAAAGAAGGCCCAAGAAAACCGCCACAAACTCTTTTTCGTGTTTTCTCAAGGCAGTGGCGATTTTGTTTTTTCTCGTATTATACTTGTCTGTTTCTTTGTCGAAGTAATCGTTTATCCACGCTGCTGCCTCAAAAGCGAAAAAAATACTTGCCGCCAGGGCTCCAAGCGGCAGCAACGCTCCTGGCAAAGGGTGCTGCCATCCCCTGAAGCCGACAAAAGCGCCGAACAGCGCCCAACCAGCGTAGTGCATGCTTCGCTCAATGCGGAACCTCTCCGCTATGTGCGGCCACGCTTTGTGCGCGCGCATGAAAAGCAGCACTGAAAAAGTCAGGAACAGCGCGTACGAGGAAACTATCTCGCGGTACAAGTAAACGTCCTGGAACGCGTGGCCAAGCCCGGTCATGAGCGCTCCCGGAAAGAACGCGCCGAACAGGATGAAGACGTAAACAGCTGCCGCACAGGCTGTCGCGCGAAAGAGAGAACGCGACGCCCAGAAAACGTAAGCTGCAGCAACTATCAGCGTCGCAACTATCTCCACCTGCAGGCCTGGCGAGCTTCCCCTGCACGCCGCGCAAAAGTTAAGCAGGGCATCCATGAACCCTTGCGGGTCGAACATGTAGGTCAGGTTGAATCCCCTGCCTTCGCTTAAAGCAAGGTCGGCGAAAGGCGGCAGCCAGAGCAACGGCGAAAACGCGGCAACGACTTTGGCCACCTTCAACAGCTCTTTCCCGGAGAGCCACCAGACGAGCAGCATCAGCCCTGCTATTACCGACCAAAAGTAAGTGAAGAACAGGAAGAGCGACGTGGGCTCCTCGACCCGCTTCTGCGCTTCTAGGGCGTACTCTAGGATGATGCGGACGAAGATGACCGCTGAAATCGTGAGGAGAACCTGCCAGTAAGCAACCTTGGCTTCTTCAATCTTCCGGAACATCAGGTCACTCCCCCTACACACTCCTTTGGCGAGAAACCGTTGTTTCACCGGTTTTTGCGAACACGCTAGCCTGCCCCGCTGATCTGCCAAACGAGTCCCTTGCACGCGTACACGACCGCTTCGCCGAACGGCCCCCACTGTTTGCAGTTCAGGCCGATGGCACCAGAGCTTATGGTCTGGACGACTCCGTCAGTGACCGCGCCCATGAACCCGCCCCCTCCTCCTCCGCCGCCACCCGCGCCGCTGTCGACAACCTGGCCTACTGCCCCGATTATCGCGCCGCACACCGGGCAGAAGATGCCGACGATGGCGCCGAGTATCCCGAGGACCGAACCGTACCCTCCGCCGCTTTTGCAACCGCAGTCGCCGTTGCAGCCCAGGTCAGTTTCCCACTGGAACTGCTGCGTTTCCGGTTTCCCGACTGGCGTCCAGTGGTACAGCCGCTGCCGTTCTATCTTCCACTTGTTTTCTCCCCTGCACGTGTAATCTGTTGTTCCAGGCTCCAGCAGGGCGAAAACGTGCCCGTTCGGCGCAACGCCGTAACCCAGGCCATTTTTCACTCCGTAACCCAAGCCGCCCACCAAGTCGGCGCCCGCCTCGGCGCCGAGCTTTTTAGCGGATGCCTGGAACTGAAGTATGGAGTTGAAGCACGCGCCGTACTCGGGAGACTTGTCGGGGTAGCTTCTCTCGCACAAGCGCGCGTCCCACCTTGTTTTCCTGCACGTGTCCGCCTTTGTTTCTGCAAGGTAGTTCGTCACCGGCAGTGTCATGGCGTTTGCCTGCGCGCTCCAGCTTTCGCCTCGGGCGTCTATGACGTTGAAGTCGCGAACCTCGTAGACTCCTTCGTTCGTGTGGAGCGACGCGTCGTACGGGTAATCGGATCCGGGGCCGCAGCCGATGACCTCGGACACGGTGCTCAGCGAAGCCAGTTCAGCAGCAGCCTTTTTTGAGTTGACGACGAACGAGTGGCTGAAAACTGGCTTTCCGTCAGCGTGGCCGTATAGGTCCTGGAACCACGCAGCCGGCAAAAACGCCCTTCCTCTTGACAGCCGCTTGCCTTCGATTTTCACTTGAGCCACGCTGCTTTGGTTCAGCCACCCCTTGAATTCCCGGATTTGTTCTGTTGTTGGAACGTCCTTTGTGCCGGAGGGCTTGCATCTCAAGTCGGGGTCGCAGTTCGGCGTGTAACAGTAGCTGCCGCACGAGGTGAGGCAGAATTTTATTACTGCTATCTGCTTGCCTTGCGGGCACGTGTGCCTTTGGAAAGCGTAAGTCCAGCTCATTGGCTGGGCTGGTTCCATAGAGTTCATTTCACTGTTGATGCTTTCGTCCACGAAGCCGTTGCCGTTTACGTCACGGAAGCAAACCACCCTGCTGCCTGTAAGAGTGGACGCACTTTGCGGAGCGAGCACCAGCGGGCACGCGCCCAGCTGGCAGTATTCGACCTCGAAGTCTGAAATCTCGGTCTTCGGCGTGATTTTGTCGCCTTGGAGCGCAGGAGCAAAGAACGCGGCTTTGTCCACTGCAACTACCCGTGGCGACGCGCACGTGTAGGTTCCAGTTTGTATTCCTAGGGCTTGAGGGGACGCGTATGTAGCGTTGTGCAATTGTTCTCCTTCTTCCATCAGCCCGTCCGCGTTTTTGTCTTCGGTGCACTGCGGTGCTTTTCGAGGTGATTGCGTCGTTTGGTCGAAATAGTCTATCAGTACGAGCGGGCAGTTTCCGTTGGAAATACACTTTTCGATTTCGTCAACTGTTATCTTTTCTTTTGGTCTCTTCGGGTTGTACGGCGCGTACTGTCTGCTCGCAAGCGCGTCTGAAGCAAGCGAAAACGCGTTGGTTGACGCGTACTCGAGCGTGCACTTTCTTCCTTCTATGCTCTCGCCGTAAGGAAGTTTTGCGCCGCTCATGGCGTTTATGGTCACGCCGGTGCCTCCGAGTTCTATCTGGTTCAACGAAGCGATGGTTTCAGGAGTGAGCACCGCCTTGGCGCTGCAGCGCTGGTCGCATTGGTAGACGCTCGGGGAAGGCTGGTAGGTGCACTGCTGGTGTTTGCTCAGGTGCTGGACTGTCGCGTTATTGCAGTCCGGGTTCTTGGTGTTGTTGCAGAACACGCAGCTTTGCTTGTTGTAAATTATCTTCGTGGTGTAGTTCTTCCACTCTTCGACCGAATCCCTGCAGCACCCCTCGAGCGTATAGTAGGACGAAACGCACTCTGGAGTCTGCTGGCAGACGCGCGTGACGTCGTTGCTGCGCCAGTACACCGTGCGCTTCGCCAGCCTTTGCACCGCCGTGCTCAGCGAGTCGGCAGCATCCTTCTGCAAAAACGCGTTTTCGGACAGCGAGTCCTGCAGCAGTTCGGACAGGGCCTGCGCTTGCGGCGAATCCACCTCGAACTGTTGTTGTTTGGCGACCAAGGCTTCGCCATACCTCGAGATGGGCTTGACTTCGCTCGAAGTGTCCCCGAACGCGAAGATCGGCTTCTCCAAGTCGGTTGACTCGTACGCCACCATCTGTTTTTGCGCGGTTGCGGGCGGGTAATACGCGGCGAAAAGCTTCGTGCCCGGGCCTTCGAAGCTGATTAACATGTTTGAGGGTTTCATGAAAACTATGGAGCGTTTGCCGAGCTGCTTGAGGTTCGTGACCGCCCACAGCTGGGGGTACAGCGTTTCCACGCCGCCGCCCACCTTTGTTCCGTAGAGCGAGTAAACCGGCGAGATATACAGGCTCTTTTCGCTTTGGTCGTTGAAGACGTGCAGCACCAAGCTCCTCTTGGCAGTTGCGTCGCCTGTGTAGGCGAACTCTATCTTCACCTGCGACCCTGAAATCTTGTTGCCGCGTGCCTTGAACTTCTTGTCGCAGGTGCCGCGCGTTTCAGGACTGTAACGTACGAGGTATTGGCTCCCGCTGTACATCTGCTTGCCGAAACCCTCGCACCCGTACACTTCGCCCTTCTTGTCTATCTCGCACACCTCGTAGCACTTGTCGGAGCCGTCACTCTCCACAGAGCGCGTGATGACGTTGCCGTATTCGGGGATGCTCATGTTCATGAACACCGCGTCAGCAGGGAATATCGTGGAGACCCTGAACCCGAGGTCGGTGCAGCCTTTGCCGAGAGTGAACGGCGGGTTTTTGGCTGGCTCGTACTTTATCTCAATGAAACCGTTGCAGGTGTCCCAGCCAGCCGGGAAAACGTTCGTTTCGTTTTTCGCGAAGCCCTCGCCGCCTACAGTGACGTTGCGTTGCAGCTTCAGGCTGCCCGCGCTCACGTCAACCGCGCCTTCGCCTTTTTCAATTGGCACGAGGTAGAACGCTTCGCCTTGTACGCTCTCTAGCTTCTTCAGCGACTTGCTGTTCGGTGAAACGGAAATCGGGGTATTCAGCAAAACGGAAGAAGTGCCCAGGCTGTACGCGCCCTCCTTCAAGGCAGTAAGCCTGAACGTCACGTTCAACGCGCCAGCATCGCACTGCCCTCCAGTAGCTTCGGCTGCAGTGCAGTTGCTTGTGGTGAGAGCAGGGAACGGTTCTGCGTCAGGCATCACGTTGTTTTCCTGGTGCATCCGCGCCTCTATTATCGCGTTCTCGTCAGCTTCAACGCCAAACCCTTCCACTGTCATGCGCGAAGTGTGCGCTACGCTCTTGGCGCCTGTTGTGAGCGTGCCCTTGACGTCAGCATCGCCAGCCCCGAGCGCCCTTGACACTGCAACTCCCTCGAAGCGCATGGGTATGGCGAAGTTGCTGCACTTCTTCAGTTCCGCGAAGTCAATGGTGAAATTGTTGCCGTTGACAGCGAACGCCTTGCCCTTCAGGATGTCGCAGCTCTTCTTGCCCTGAGCAACCGGAGAATCGCCGAGTATTGGGGTTGTAGCGTTCCACATTACCGCGTTCCTTTCAGGAGCCTCGAGTCTGAACGAGCCGCTCTCAAAATTCTCGAACAGT
>JACROM010000029.1 GCA_016214445.1 Microcaldota archaeon | reverse complement strand
CCGCATTACAAGGCGAGGGACTTGAATGGAACGCACTATGGGAGGCTGGACCCAAATGAAACCCCTGAAGGACCGAACTGCGGGCTCGTGAAAAACCTCTCCATCTTCTGTGAAGTCACCACTGGAACGGACGAGAAGGCGGTTGAAAACTTTTTGAAGAAGATGGGGGTTAGCCTCAAGTCTGGCAAGACAAGCGTGTTCTTGAACGGGAGATTCATTGGCTTCTGTCAAAACGGCGAGAAACTCGCCAATGAAGTGAGGGAAAAAAGAAGGAGCGGCGAATTGGACTTGCAGGTAAATACCGCCTACTACCCCAAGACGAACGAGATTTTTGTGAATGCGGATGAGGGAAGGGCTAGAAGGCCGTTGATCACAGTCAGAAAAGGCAAGAGTGCATTAACAGAGGATGTGCTTAAAAAACTGCAGGCAGGTGAGTGGGGTTGGAAGAACCTCCTTAAAGAAGGCGTGATCGAATACCTTGATGCCGAGGAAGAGGAAAATGCGTTCATCGCATTTGATGAAAAAGAACTCGAGCATGCTAAGAAGAAGGGAAGGGAAGAGAGACACACGCACTTGGAAGTGGATCCAGTTGGGATACTTGGCTTTGCCACCACTCAGGTTCCGTTCCCTGAGTACAACATGTCGCCCAGAGTGCTCATGGCAGCTCAGCACACTAAGCAGAGCCTGGGCCTCTATGCAAGCAACTTTAATCTCCGCACAGAGACGCGTGGGCATCTGTTGTTCTATCCACAAAAACCCCTTGTTTCGACGAGAGTCTATGATGCACTGCATGTGGAAAGGAGGGCGTCGGGCCAGAATTTCGTTGTAGCGGTTTTGGGTTACCTCGGGTATAACATGCAGGACGCTGTAGTGATGAACCGCAGTGCGATAGAGCGGGCGTTAGGCAGAAGTGCATTCTTAAGGAGCTATGCGACAGAGGAGAGAAGATACCCGGGCGGCCAAAAAGATAAGTTCGGCGTTCCTGAAGAATATGTTCAAGGGTATCTTGGCGAGGAGGCATACTCTCAGTCAGATGAGGACGGCATCATTTCTCCTGAAACAGAGGTAGGGGGGAGTTCAGTGCTTGTTGGAAAAACCTCTCCGCCCAGGTTCTTGAAGGAAATTAGTGCATTGGATGTGGAAACCGAGAAGAGGCGCGAGAGTTCGGTTACGGTGCGAAGCAATGAATCAGGTGTAGTAGACGCAGTGATTCTCTCTGAGACCACTTCAGGAAACAAGTTTGTTAAAACTCGCGTGAGGAGAACCTGTATCCCCGAGATAGGCGACAAGTTCGTCTCGCGCTATGGACAAAAGGGCGTTATTTCTCTCTTGGTGAACCAGGAGGACATGCCTTTCACGAGGGACGGAATAGTTCCTGACTTGATCATAAACCCACACGCCATTCCCAGCAGGACCACTGCAGGCCACCTGCTTGAGATGCTTGCAGGCAAAGCCGCTTGTTTGCATGCAAAGAGAAAAGACGGCACTGCATTCAGCGGAGAAAAGCAAAAGGATTTTGAGGAGATTCTGTCGGAAAATGGTTTCAAGTACAGTGGAGAAGAGGTTTTGTACGATGGAAGAACGGGTATGATAATGCAGGCGAAGGTATTCACTGGAGTCATCTACTATCAGAGACTGCATCACCTCGTGAGCCTCAAAATGCATGCGCGTTCAAGGGGTCCTGTTCAAATGCTCACGCACCAGCCGACTGAAGGAAGAGCACGAGAAGGAGGGTTGAGGCTAGGTGAGATGGAAAGGGATTGTTTCATTGGATACGGTGCAGCTTCGCTGTTGAAGGAGAGGATGATTGACAGCAGCGACAAGACGACCGAGCTCGTGTGCGCCAACTGCGGCAACTTCGGCGTGTTCGACAAGACCAAGAACAAAAAATCCTGTCCACTATGCGAGAGCCCGAACGTGCATGATGTGGAGATGAGCTATGCATTCAAGTTGCTTATTGATGAAATGAAGTCGATAGGCATTTATCCAAAGCTGAAGTTAAAAGATAAAGGAGAGGGGTAGGGGGGATTGCACGACTGAAAACAAAGTCAAGCTGGACCTGATTGCAGGCGAAAAAGTGCTTTACAGAATGAAGCCCAGCACTCGAACCAGATATTCTTTTTTCATAGAACAACTGAACAGCTATGCGCTTGCGGTGCTCGTAACCATTCTGTTGTTCATAGTCGCAGTTTCAAAAAGTGGCACTAAGATTCCTGTGCCAAGCTTGTTGGCTATCACCATAACCGTGATCCTTGCACCGTTGCTTGTGATTCACTACACGCTGGTTCGACTTCAGTCCAACTGCCAAGAGTATTTCATAACAAACATGCGGATTATCATAAAACGAGGCATCGTGAGCTACAGGCTGGAAAGCATTCCATTGAGTATGGTGACAGACGTTGTGATAAGAAGGAATTTGCTTGAGAGAATTGTCGGCATAAAAAGCCTTGAAATGCGCGGGGGGCTTAGAAGGGTGAAGCCGCCAGTTCTCCTCGGAGTTTCCGAAGCCGAAGAAACAAGGCAGAAAATCCTTGAATTGATGCAAAAGAAAGGCGAATGAAAAAAGCAAATGCTTTTTTCCAAGTCAGATGTGGGGGATTGAAATGAAGATAATTGGTAGCGTTGAATTCTCTCTTTTCTCGCCTGAACAAGTAAGGAAGATGAGTGCAGCGAAGATCACCATACCTGACACCTATGATGAAGACGGTTATCCCATCTCAGGCGGCCTTGCTGACCAAAGGCTCGGTGTCATTGACCCCGGCCTAAAGTGCAAGACATGCGGGGGCAGGATAAAGGATTGCTCAGGCCACTTCGGTCATATAGAATTGGTGAGACCAATCATTCACGTGGGATTCGCGAAAAACGTCTACCAGTTGCTTAAGGCGACCTGCAGGAAATGCGGCCGGGTGTTGAGTGACATTACTTCCCTTGAGAAACTGAAGAGAGTTACGGAATGCCCTTATTGCGGTGAAAAGCAGAAGATCATAAAATTTGTCAAGCCTACCAGCTACTACGAGGATGATAGGAGGATTCTGCCGAACGAGATCAGAGAACGCCTTGAAAGGATTCCAGACGAGGACCTGAAACGCGTTGGAGTGCGTGCCAGGCCCGAATGGATGGTCATCACCGTCATAATAGTTCCCCCAGTTACCGTAAGGCCGTCTATCACGCTTGAAACAGGCGAAAGAAGCGAAGACGACCTCACCCACAAGCTCGTAGACATCCTGAGAATCAACCAAAGGCTTGGAGAGAACATTGACGCCGGTGCGCCACAACTGATTATAGAAGACCTTTGGGAATTGCTTCAATATCATGTGGCAACCTATTTTGACAACGAGACTGCTGGGATTCCTCCTGCAAGGCACAGGAGTGGAAGGCAGCTCAAGACGCTTTTCCAGAGGCTTAAAGGAAAGGAAGGAAGGTTCAGATACAATCTCTCTGGAAAGAGAGTGAACTTTTCTGCGAGAACAGTGGTTTCACCAGACCCAACGCTCGGAATCAATG
>JACROM010000051.1 GCA_016214445.1 Microcaldota archaeon | reverse complement strand
GGTATCCTATACTTTTGCGCGTCTACGGGCGACGGAAGGTGCTCTATGACCATGCTTAGTATGACGTCGTCCAGCGGCGCCTTCTGTTGCAGCTTCTTGTGGTCGCCTGCCACGCACATGTCGTACATGTCCTTGAACGTGATGTTGAATTTTTTCATCGTTTTCGCGGAGACCGCCCATTTATAGAATCCCGAGCCGAACGCGACGTTGCCTTTGGCCACTTCTATCTTCCAGTCGTTCTTGAATTCTTCCGGTCCGTATTGGTCGATGAGCTTGTTCACGCCTGTAATGACTTTAAGGAACCTGTCCTGCATGCCTTTTGAGTCGAGCTTGAGCTCGTTCATTAGGCGGTCGATCTTGTTGATGAAAAGGACCGGCCTGACTTTTTCCTTGAGAGCCTGCCGCAGAACTGTTTCGGTCTGCGGCATTATTCCCTCTACTGAGTCCACTACTATGATTGCGCCGTCCACTGCGCGCATTGCCCTTGTGACGTGGCCGCCGAAGTCGACGTGGCCGGGCGTGTCAATTAGGTTGATAAGGTATTCCTTGCCGTCGAGAGAGAAACCGAGGGTTATGTTTGCTGCCTTGATGGTGATGCCCCTTGCCTGCTCCTGCTCGTCGAAATCCAAAACTCTTTGTTCGCCTGCCAGCTCTTTAGAAATCAATCCTGCGCGGGCCACCAGCGAGTCGCTCAATGTCGTGTTGTGGATGAACATGCCTTCGGCAACGAAATTATGGTTGTCTTCCACAGTAAAATCGTAGACTTCCGGCTCAACATCGTCTTGAATATTTTTCACTTGAACAAACATGAGCTCTTCGGAGCACAATTGGGCTAAAAACTCGTGAGACAACTTCTGCGATATTTTCATCATGCTGCCAATCGTAGGCCGCGTTTTTTGGTTGGCGTACTCGTAGAAATTGTTTGCAACCGAAGTCATGCTGCGGACTCCTTTGGCACTCTTTAAGGCGTTGGCGCTTAATGGAATCACATCTAAGGCGTAACTTCCAACTGCGCGGGACTCTAGTTTGGCCGCTTTTGCTTTCTTTTCAGAAACAAGAAACCCGATGTGCTCGTTGAACCGTGAAATCGAATTTCCACTAATGTAGAGCGTATCGCCCTGGCGGTTAGATGCGACATTAAAACGCAAAAGCAATAGCTGAATTCCGCTCAACATAGCCGGGGACACGCAGGTAATAGAAACCGCCCCGCGAGATTTTTCAACAGTGCCGTCGCAGTCAAAATGGCCCCGCAAAAACGCGGCCACGCACGATGCCGGGGCCCGGACGAGGAAGTCACTGCAGCGGATGTTGTGCGATTTTTTCTTTTGCGGGTAATCGAAGAATAATTCCAGGAAGGCCAACAACGTTTTACTGCCGGCGCTTATTTCTTTTGTTTTTCCGGAATATTCCCGGCAAACCGGGGTTATCCCCAGATCGTTTAAAATCCGGACAAATTCAACTTCCAGTTCCGGTTTTCCAACCACCAATTTGTCGCGGCTTCCATCCCCAAAAAGCAAACCCGCCAAGTAAAAAAAATCTTCAAATTTCGACGGTAACTTCATTATTTTGCCGTTCTTGCCTTTTTTACCCCCTGCGCGATAAAAAACCCCTGAGATTCTTTCATATGCCAAAGAAAACGGGATGCCTTTGGCTTTGCAGATGTTCGCCAAATCCGAGGCTTTAAACCGGCCGCGTTTTAAGCAACCTTTGAATCCGGCTTTGGCCAACTTGGTTTGAGCGTCTGCCATTAAGGGTTGTAGTTCGTTGGTTTCGTGAAGCCATTTTGCGAATTCAGGTTTTAGGATGAAATAAACGTCATTCCTGTGCGACAGCTGCTCAAAAATCTCTGAACGCAAATCCATGCTTGACTGCACTTCCAGTTTTTTGGGGCAGACAACCCACGCTCCGATTCGCAACTCGCCCGCCTGTTTTTCTGCGAAAGACAGGTTGGAAAGGACAATGAACTTGTGTTCGGGGGTAGTAGTAACCTGCAAACCATTTCTGAGTGTGAGCGTTTTCACGGGACCGCCATTGAGCTTCCATGCCAGGGTTAACGGCTTTTCCTCAATTCGGCCAGTAGTCTTATTCAGTGAAAAGACGTGCGCGGGTGTTTGTGGGGCGTACACCGTTTCAGAGTCTGTTTTTTGTACCCGGATGCCGTTGGTTTGAATCGATTCGTAGAGGGCTTTGGCGTCCATGGTGTGGCCATTCGTAAGAACCAGGCGCGTCTTGCCGCTAATGCATTTGCCGTGGTCAACGTGCGCTACTATTCCCATGTTGCGGATGTTTTTCGGGTTGCGCATCAAGCGCACCGCGTCTTCCACCACTACTTCCTTTCTTGCCATTTCCTAACACTCCCGTAAAAGTTTTACTTTCTGGGTTTCGGCATTACCGCCCACGCGAGGAGGTATGCGAGCGTTCCCGGTATGACGCCGGTGAACACCGTTATTATGATCCAGATGAGCCTTACCAATGTCGGGTCTGCTCCGAAGTATTCGGCTATTCCGCCGCACACTCCGGCGATTTTCTTGTCTGTTGCGGATAAGTACAATTTTTTAGCCATAAGCTGCCCACTTCGGTCTTTTATCTTAGTCCCCCGCCCGCATAAGCAGAGGCGCAATCAACGTCATGATGGCGAAAAATACAGTGAGCGCCAGGGCGCCGGAGACGATGAGCGCAATGATGAGGCGATGGAAGGTTGGCCAGCCTATGTTTACCTCGATTTGCTGTTTGCCGCTTTTTTCTGCCGAAGCTTTAGCCATGTCGTACTACCTCGCGCTCTTCGCCATTCTCTCCGTTTCGTTCTTGCGTTTTATGGAGTAGCTGTTCGGGTCGTTGGTTGAAGCGAGCACTATCTCGTTCGCGAGTGCTTCGCCGAGCGTTGCCTTCTTGTTGAACGACGCCAGTATTGCTCCCAAAGCGAGGTTGCGCAGGGCGAGGTCGAGCCTCCTCTGTGCCGAGATGTCAACTGCGACCTGGTAGGAGACTCCGCCGTACCTTACGCGGGTTATGTCTTCCCTTGGTGCGATGTTCTGGAGTGCGTCGATGAAGACCTGTAGGGGGTTCTTCTTGGTTTTTTCCGCTATGTCGTCGAACGCTTTCTCGATTACCTTGAGGAGTTTCGTTTTCTTTCCCTGCAGTTTCCCGTGCGTGCGGATTATCTTGCCGCCGACTTTTTCGCCTGTTCCGCCTCTCATGAGCTTGTTCGCTAAACGCTCCACGATGTTCACGTGGGATTTTGCGAACGGCTTGTTCGCGTGCCTCGCGAACGTGTGCGGGAGGCTCAGCGGCTTCAGGGAAACGTATTTTTCCAGCCCCTTGTCCTTTACGGTAATGCCCTCGTACGGGTACTTGTCGAAAAGTTTAATATCCATGATTACTACCTCTCAGCTTTTGATTCGCCAAGCCTTCTTTCTTTCCAAGGTTTTTGCGAAGCAAAAAGCTTATTTCCATATTTCATTACCTCTTGGGTTTCTCCTTC
>JACROM010000036.1 GCA_016214445.1 Microcaldota archaeon | reverse complement strand
CGGCGTCTGCCTCGCCATTTTATTGCACGAAAGTAGGCCCTTGCAATCGTGTCGTTTTTGAACAACGAAAAAAGTCGTTTTTCCCTCATGAAATCATAACGCCTGCCATTAATTTATGGTAGCGTCATCTACGGTATTACCAAACTTTTTTTGGAAGCGTAGGCCCCTGATAGCCGTAGTTAATCCAGCAGTATTTGCTTGCGTGCTCGTTGATTATAGCGTCGACTTGCTTGTTTTCTTTAGGGAGGCGAGACTCGATATCCTCGACGCGTCTGGCAAACAATGCCTTCAGTTTTTCATCGCTGGCAATGCATGCCGCAATGCGGAGCCGCCCTGTTTTTTCCTCGCGCAAAAACGTGCCGCGCGTAGGCATGGAGAGGGTAGCAAGAGCTTCTGCTGGAGAAACCGCAATCCCGACTTTCTCTATTGCTTTTGCCAAAACCGCGTCCAGACCGCCGAGAAGGAGGTCGTCACCAGCAAAGTCCATGGCAGTTGGTGTCGAGCCCCACTTTATGCTTCCGGCCATCAGTTCCTCCAATTCCTGAAGGCGCTCCTGCAACTGTTTGTTGGAAAGTTTTTTAGCGTCCTCTTTCTTTAGGCGCTCGCCGAAGTCCAGAAGTTTGCGCAGAAAACCGTTCGTCTTTTCTTCAATTTCCTCAAACCAGTTTTCTTGGATTGTTTTGTAGTAAACCTCTTTCGCTGCTACGGAATATTTTTTCTTGTCAACCCAGTATTCGACGGATCCGTTGCTGAATACTCCTAGCTTTTCCTTGATGCAGTGCTCGAGGCCGGGTGTTTCAAGGTGGAAGTCAATCCAGTAATAGAAAGGAAACAGGTCGGCATTGTGGTCTTCGTAGATGAAACTCCACTTTATTTTTTTGGGATCCATAGGAGCTTACCTAGCCGTGAACGTATATCTTGTTTGGGCTCTGGGTTTCCTCGACAGGTGTTTTATGGAACGGCCACAGCCATAATATCCCTATTGCTGCCGCAAGCACGACCACTTCAATCATGTTGTTTATGTTGGAAAAACCTTCGCTTATGCGTTTTGCAGCGCTATGGCTACTTCTTTTAATAAGGGGTCAAAAAACAAGGGATTGGCCCAACACCGGCAACAGTTTGGCTTCAGCCTTGCGCAGGTGGATTCTCATGGTGGTGTTAGGCACTTTAAGTTGTTTGGCCAAATCCTGCAATGAAATCTTCCTCGGGTAAGTGTAATAGCCGTTCTTTACTGCCTGCTCGAAAGCCCACTTCTGCTTCTCGCTCAACCTCTCCACTGCGTTGGGCGTGAACAGGTCCAATCTTTCCTTTTTCAAAGAAACCCATTCCGCCCACGCTTTTGGTTTTAGTGAGTTGATTCTTTCGTAAAGCTTCTTCAAGTCTTCCTTGCGGTGCGCGCCGACTGTCCAGTGTTCCACGCCTTTCTCAGCTATTACCGGCTTGACAAAAAAGACTCCCCGCTTCATGATTAGCGTATGGAAAACGTTGGTCACCGGCATGGTGAAGAAAACCTGCCGTCCGTCGATTTCATCAACAGTCAGCCTGGGGTCGCTCCTTATCACGTCGATGAACTTGTCCGCGTCCTTTCCGAAGAACATCGCGACCCGTGAAAGATAGGTCTTGCCGTCCTTTTCAAAACTGTTCAGGTAATAGTTCAAATAGCCTCCTTCAAGCTTTTTGCTCTTCTCTACAACGTAGGAGTTCGCGTGCCAAACCTTTAGACGGGCTACCCACATTCAAATCACTGTTTTGGAGGGGGCGAGGCCCAGGGCGGGCCAGGGGGACGCTTCCCCCGGGGCGACCTGCCAAACCTTCAGTCTTGCTATCCACATTTTATCCCGTCGGGAGGTGCGCTCAGGCCAGCCTGACCCCTTCAGCGATGGCAGTCGAAACTATGCCTATTTCCTTCGATTTCCGCTTGAACTCTCCAGGGGTGTAGCATACGGTCTCAAGAAGCTGCCTGTTTTCCCACAGCTGCTGCATTCTGACCATTCTCTCGACGAATGGTATCTTTTCAAAAGCCTGCGAGATTACGATGAAGTCGTAATCGCTGTCCTTTAATTCGTCCTTTCTTGCACGCGACCCGAACAGAAATATTCTGGCGTCGACGTACGTTTTCTTTACCCGTTTCGCAAAGGAAACGGCTACTTTATCCTTGATTCTACCCATGCAATCACTTTTCTGGCGCTGGCGAGTCTTTTTTCGGCAATTGCGTCTTAATCCTTCGCTACCATCTTCACGAGTTCGCCAAGCGACTCCTTGACTGCCGCCTGAAGGTCCCAGTTCTCGAAGTGGTCCGGCCGGTCAGTTGGGCTGGAAGCGTAAACTTTTCCCTTGACTGTTACCCGGCTCTTTACCTCGAATTCACGTCTCCTTCCGCCCGTGTTCTTTGTCTTGATGTGCACTATGAGCTCGTCATCGGGCTGCAGCCTAGTTCTCCGCGCTATCTTTTCCAGGTAAGTTGTTGCAAGGGTCTCAAGGGAAGCCTTGAAAACTGTTTCTTCGCCTTCCAGGCCTATGACTTTCACGTTGGCTTTCTCCTGTATCATGCACGCGTTGAACAGGTCCCTCAAAGTCAGGATGCCTTTGGGTTTCTTGCCCTCCAAAACCGCCAAACTGGAAAAGCCCTTCTTCTGGAACACTTGGAGCGCTTCCATCACGGACGTGTTCGGCTGGACGTGCTCTATCGGCTCCGTCATAATCATCTTTATGGGCTCGCTGTCCAGCCTCATCTTCGGCGTGTCAAAATAATAGTACTGCCTCCTGCTTTCCTTAGCTGAAGACTGCACCTTGGTCGAGATGTCGAAAACCGAAACAAGTCCGCAAGCCTCGCCGGCAACATTCGTGACTATGAGCCTGAAAACCCCGCGCTCCTTCATCACCTTCTTGGCCTGTGAAATCGTTGCAGAGTCGCCTATTATGATTGGGTTTGGGGACATCACGTCTGAAACTTTTTTCCCGTGAAGGGACGGCGCCTTCTTCAGCAACTCGAGCGCTTTCCATCTTGTCACTCCGCCGACAATCTTGTCGGTCTTGTCCAAGACAGCAATTGCCTTGGAGCGCGTTGAAATGAGCTTCCGCACCACTTCCTCGTCCGAGTCTTGCAACCTAAGGGTTGGAGCGTTGGTCATCATCACGCTCTTCGCCTTGGTTTGGGCAGGGTCATTCACCGCGTCCCTCAGTGTTCGGCTGTCCACCACTCCCGCATAGGCCTTGTTCCTCGTGACGAAAAAGTAGTCGTCCTTCCTGCGCTGAAGCATGCCGAAAGCCTTGGACAACGGTTCTTCATGGTCCACTATTACGGGTTCCTCTATTATTGACATGTCCATAAGACATCCCTCCTGTTCAACGCGTTATCTTGACTTCGTCGTAGACTTCCAAAAGCTTTTTGTTCTTTTCGAAGTGCTTCCTTACCTGCCCGACAATCCCGTTCAGCGACGACGCGACTCCTGTTTTCAGGTCAGCCGGATGCAGTTGGCCTGAAATGAACGCTTTCTCCGTTTCGCCGTAACTTCCAAAGGAAACGTTTCCGCCGAACTTTGTTGGCCGCTCTATATTGAGTTCTCCCAACGCCGGGAAGATGACGTATTTGGTGAACTCCAGCACCGGGTTGGGTTCCGCTGTCCTGGGCGGGCAATAGGCCTTGTTGAGTTTTTCCCTGATGAGTTTCTCCGAGTCGTGGATGAAAACAGCTGATTCGGGCTTGCTCTTGCTCATCTTGCTTCCGATGACGTCGATTTCCTTGGTCTTCAGCCTCACTTCCACCTTGTCGTCTGCCATTGAAGTGGGCAGGACGTTCAGGCCGAGCTCGGTGTGGCCCTGTCCCAAACCAGTGTCGAAAATCTTCTGTTGTTTTTCTTCCTCGTCGAAAACCGTGAACTCCGGGCATTTTACGTTCTCCCCGCCCGCCTTGTACGAAATTGTTCCGTTGAAGGTGATTGCGTACCTGTCGAAAACTTTGAGCGATTCGCCCTTGCCCAATGCAACGGTCTTCTCCGAGTATGGCGGTTCAAGGAAACTCGGCAGCAAGTGGTGGTGTATGCAGACCGGAGGCTTCCAGCCCATCTTCGGGAAAATCTCCCTTGCCAGGACGTGGATTTTCCTTTGGTCCATGCCGGAATGCGCTATGTCCGCCTTGAGTTCGTGTATGTCCACTGCCTGCATGGGCGGGTAGAAGAATTGGGCCAGGTGAACTGTTTCCCTGTCGCTCCTTCCCATGATAGTAAGGCATCTGGAGCCTCTCGCGAGCGTCACGTGCTGGGAGAACTCTATTGTTTTCTTCCAGAACTCGTCGTTTTGGCTGTACAGTTCGCTTCCGCGGACTATCTTCACTTCCGGGCAGTAGAACTTGAACGCTTCCTCGTAATACTTGGAGGCTTTCTTGATTTTCTCCCAGTCTCCTTCGAGTTTCCTGTTTATTACGGAATGCCAGTCCGCCAAATACACTTGGCACTCCACTCCGGCTTTGATGAGGTTGTTTATTACTAATCCGTTGGCGATGAGCGAGCCGACGTGCAAAAGCCCGGACACTTCGAGGCCTATGTAGTGCCTTGGCTTGCTGTTCGTCTCAAACAGTCCGCGGAGCTCGTCTTCAACAAGAACTTCCTGAACAGGCGGCGCCTTGACTAACTCCAGTTTGGTGTGCAAATCCATTTTTATCAACAAATCAATGCGGCGTGGCCGTAACCCATAAAACCCGAAAACACTTTTTCTGGGTATTCTAAAACAAAGAGGTTACGAGTTTTTAAACAATGAGATGCAACCTTACTCTATATGGATGCTTATCTAAAAGGTGCCCTTGCGGGTATTGCTGCTGCCATCGTGTCAGCTGTAATCTGGGCGTTTGTTACCGTTTCCACCGGCTACCAGCTAGGTATTATCGCGGCTCTTGTAGGCGGCGTTGTCGGCTTTGCAGTTTACGCGGCCAGCGGCAAGGCAACTTCTTCGACGAGAATGATTGCCGCGCTCATGGCAGCTGTCGGGATTTTCTTCGGCATTTACCTTACGGTGGTTGCGTCGGTCGTGCAGTACGTAACTAAGGCGGGCGCGTTTGACGCGCTATTAATTAGCTTGACCTCTTTTCAGCCTGCTTTCTTTGAAATCGCCGCTTCCACACTTGGCCCTTTTGACTTCCTGTTTGCGGCAATAGGCGTTTATTTCGCGTACAAGTATTCTGTCCCGGCGGACGAGCCTTCCCTGCCGCAAGAGCGGTTTGAGCCTCTTGAACCGGCCGGTGAAAAGAAGATGAAGAAGAAATAGAATGGAAGTGTTTCTTCTTTTTCCATCACGTTGTTTTTAAGGTATGGCAAGACCGACAAATTTTACGATGAATAGGTCGGTCGTGCTATATGGCAAACCAAGACATTTTAGTCGGGTTACTTTCTTGGTTTGCTATAATTGGCTTTTGTTTTGTCGGCTTTTTGTCAGCGGGCAGGCTATAAGGGTGTTAGGCGTAGAGTTGCGCCAGCGGCGCCTTTTTTATATAATCCCATATGCTGTGTTGCATAATTCTGGTGTTTAGGCCTCTCGAGCTTCTGATTACGCCGCTTCGCCGTACCGTTTGATTTTCTGGTACGCCCAAACCTTCAAACCAGCCTCTTGAAGCATTCCCGGAATGCTCGTCGAATGCAATTCTTCCCCGAACATCCGCTTGAACGCACTAAAAATTCCCTCGGTGGCCGGCCAACGCCGGCCGTACTCGCGTTTTTTAGCCCAACGCTTGTAACCCAACTTGTTCCGTTCCTTCACTTCCTTGTTCCGCAACTCGTTATTCAAATCATCCCTAGCATTCACCTGCGTCTTGATTACCGGAGCCCACTTCATCTTGTCGAGCAAGTCCCACAAATCCAACGCATCCATTGCGCCGTCCCCGCCAACGCCAGCAATGTCAACACCTTCTTCATCCAATCGTTCGAGTTGTTGTTGAGTGCTGTCCGGCTCCGACCCTTGAATGATGTTCACCTCAAAACTCACAGGCTCCTTCGTCACCGGGTCGCCGAGAATGATGATTTGCACCCAACGCCTGTTCTTCTTCCCATACTTTTCCCGCAAGTATTCCCCGCCGGCCTTCGCCTGAAGGCCAGTCCCGTCGCTGAACACGATCAAATCATCGCCTGTCGGTAAGGCAAGTTTCAAGTTCAGCGCGTTCACACGCCGATTCACAGTGCTATAATCGTTATACGCGGGCAGTTTTCCGATTTCGCACAACTTGACGGTGATGCCTTCAATCATGCGGAAAACCAATTGTTTGGCGTGCCACACGGCTTGCAGTTCGATTAACGAGTTCGGGAACTCGAATCGAGCACCGGCCTTGCCGGCGTTCATTCGTTCCAGTTCTTCATCCCATTGCTCGACCCAATCCAGGTCAAGCAAATACTCGCCGCGCTTGACGAGCTGACCGTTGTATTCAGGCCAGTCACGCTTGTCAACGAACTTCTTGCCCCAACGCTTTCCAGATGCCGCGTCAACCACCCACGAACACTAGAACCCCAAGGTTTATATATATTAATATCTATTAAAAAAGCGTGAGAAAGATTGTGGTCTTTAATGGCAAGCTGAATTTGTCCGACGATGTCGAGGTAGTGTTTGAAAAAACTGTAACCAAATTTGGGACTGGTGCGAAACTCGACTGTCCCAAAGAGCACATGGACAAGCAGGCTTACATCCTGATAATCAAGCGAAACGGTAAAAAGCGTCAGAAAACAAAATAGTTACGCAACACAGCAGTTTCAAACGTTTTCGGTAAAGGGGCGTGCCGCTGGTTTGCACGAAATATTTGTTGCAGTGTAAGCATTTGAACATTTGAGTTCCAGCGCGATTCGTTCCTTTGCGAATGATGTCTTTTCCTTTTGTTTTGCGAAAGTAATCGCAGGATGAATTTTGGCATACTGAATCGATGCGTGTTCTTGGACGGCTCAAGTAAATCACCTACGCCAAGAATGCAGAACTAGTATCCGGTTAGTTTTGTAGGCATTTTCAGAGGGAAATGTACTTTTTTGTGCATTGCTCTATTTTTTGCCTTTTTACGAGGTAAATTTGACATTTTTTGCCTAGAAAACTAACCCCTTACCAGAACTAGAATATTAAGCTATACTAAGTATATCAATACCTGTTTTTTAAAAAAACGCTGAACCGTTCGGTCTAGGGATATGAAATCGTCTAAGCTTTGTTCTGAAAATATTATCTCCATTTTAGAGGCCTGCTTTTTTCAATACTTCCTCGTAAGAGTACGTTTTGGTTTTGCCGCTTCGGATTTTTTCCATTTCTTGTTCAACTCCTTTGTGCACGAGCCAAGTTTCTTCCTCTTCAAGAAACCGTTTGTAATTGGCTAAAGCTTGGCGTATTACTTCTGTTTTGTTTCCGGCATAACCATCTTCGATAATCCTTTGAATAAATGCCTCGTAAGGCGCGCCTAAAATAATGTTCATGACATCACCCAATGAACAGTAGATAAGCATTTTAGTTTATATTTGTTGTGCATTTAATAAATCCAAACCTTTTTATATGTGGTTCCACAGATAAAGTAGGTGGTTCCACATGGCAAACATAACGTTATTTGTGCCTGATGAGCTGAAAAAGAGGATGGCGGAACACGAACATCTGCGGTGGTCGTCGGTAATCCGCTCGATAATCGAACAGCGGCTGGCTGATTTTGAGGAAGCCGAAGAGTTGGCCAAGGAAAGCAACCTCACACCGGAAGATGTCGGCAGGATAGCGGCTGAAGTAGGCGAAGCTGTTGGAAGGCACGCGGAACATCTGCTCAAGAAAAGGGGTATCGCGTAATGAAAATAGTGGCGGACGCGAACGTGCTATTCTCCGGTTTGTTGCGTGACGGCGTTACCCGGCAGCTCTGGTTTAATCCAAAACTGGAACTTTACGCGCCCGCGTTTATTCTGGTGGAATTCAGAGAATACAAGGACGAACTGTTGCCTAAATACGGCGGAACCGAAGAAAAGTTTGACCGGCTTTCAAAACTCTTGCTAAAAGTATTGAACATCGTACCAGATGAAGAGCTTGAACCCTTTTTACCAGCGGCTTCTTCGCTTTCAACTGACCCGAAGGACTTGCTCTATCTCGCGTGCGCGTTGAAGGAGGACGCGGCTATCTGGAGCCAAGACAAGGAGTTCGGGAAACAGAAGAGGGTGCGCGTTTTAACAATGCAAGAACTCGCAAGGGATTCTGGCAGCCTTTAATTTACTTTGCGTTGGCCTCAATGAAAGCGCGTTGATTTGGAGTGAAAAGGGATTTGACGGCCAGAATAGGGTGAAAACAACGACAACGAAAAAACTTGAAATGGAAATTGGTCGCTTATGAGTGAATCGGAATTTGAAAAAATGGAAGGGATTCTGAAAGAAGCAGGCGTAACTTTCGAAGTGATGGAACACGAAGCCGTAAGGACGAGCGCGGAAGCTTCGAAGGCAAGGGGAACAAAGGACAGCGAGGGAGTGAAGGCGTTAGTGGTCAAGTTCAAGCGCAAAGACAAGGAATTTTTTGTCGTGATAAACGTGCCCGCTGACAGGAAAATGCACTGGAAGAAAGCGGAGAGGGTGCTGCAAGCTCAAGAAGTGATGTTTGCCACGCCGGAGGAAGTTTTCGAGAATACGGGCTGCGAGCCAGGCGGAGTTCCTCCTTTCGGCCATCTGAAAAAGCTGCCGTTGCTGGTTGACAACAAAGTGTTTGAGGAAGAGAATTCGGCTTTCAACGCCGGCCTGACAACTAAATCAATCAAGCTGAAGAGCAGGGATTTGAAGAAAGTCTTTGACTCGCTTGGCGCTGCTTATTTTGATTTGGTGAAAAACTAGTTTTCAGGCAGTGCGCACGCGCCAGTTGTGTGCTGCCCGAACGGAGAAGAATACCCTTTCAGGAGGTTCTCGAATTCCGGTTCGGTTTGCGGGCCGACCCGTGAAGCGTTTCCAAGGAAGAACGCTGGAGTGCCGTAGATTCCAGCAGCAACCCCTGCTTCGATGTCCTTGTCCACTCTCTGCTTCGACCGGTCGGAAGGAAGACAGTCGCTGAAAACAGCGACGTCCAAACCCAGTCTTTCAGCTATTTTCTTCAGATGCGCTTCAGAGTGGTCGACGTCAGCGAAAAGCGAGTCGTGGTACTGCCAGAACCTGTCCTGCTCCAACGCGCAGAACGCCGCTTGGGCTGAAATGAAGCTGTCCTCGTGCTTCTGTATTGGCAGCGCGCGGAATTCCAATGCTACTTCAGGATGTTTTGCCAGGAATTCCTTCAAAGCCTGCTGGGTTTCGCGCGTGTAGGGGCAGCTGAAGCAACCGAATTCAACTAGTTTTATGGAGCCGTTTCCGAGAACCGGACCGACTCCGGGCAGGACCGGTTTAAGGGCGGTCGGGTTCCGGCCCAAAATCTCGTCGAACACGCAGAAAGCGGGGCTGTTCGGGCCGTTGCAGTTGCCGAAAGCGAAGTAATTGTAAACCGAAACAGCGGAGTAGGCCATGCTCGCGAAGAACAACAGCGTGAAAGCGATTGAAAGGATGTGGAAGTTCTGGTTCAGCACTCGTGCGAGCTTCGGGGAGCGCTGCATGGTCTTGATTATTATCTTGTTTTTTATGCGCCTGTCCAATCCGGTGTCGCACGGCCTCAACGTGATGGTCTTGAAAACGCAGCGGAAAGCCTCGCCGGCAAGCGAACGGTACCGCGCCGAGAATATTCCCAGCACTGCGAATACGAACAATGCAACAATACACAAGACCATGTCTGGCTACCTTTTCACTAATAGTGCCGTCAAGGCTAAAAGCGTTTTCATTTTCTCCCTAATAGCTTCTCGCGAAGAATGCCGTGTGAAGCGCGTCGCGGCCGCACATGACGCACTTCCCGTGAGGTTCGTCGTTGAACGGGATGAGCCGGATGGTTGCGGAAGTTTCCTCCTTTATGGCTTCCTCGCACCGCGGGTCGCCGCACCATGGCGACATCACGAAGCCTTTGCGTTCGTCGAGAATGGCCTTGAAGTCCGTGAAGTCCCTGGCAGTGTGGATGTTGGCTTTCACGAATGATTTCGCCTTGTTGAACAGGTTCTCCTGTATCTGTTCAAGGAGCCCTTCACATATTTGGACGATTTTCTCCTCGGAAACGAAATCCTTTTCGCCGGTGTCCCTTCTCGCGGCAGTAGCGCCCCTTTGGGCGAGTTCCCGGAACCCTATTTCCAACCTCAAAGGAACACCTCTTGCTTCCCAGTAGTTGTACTTGAACCCGGGAGTCTTGTCGTCCCTGTTGTCCGTCTTAACTGTGATTCCCGCGTCCATCAAAGTTTTTTCCATCCTGCCAGCTGCCTGCAGCACCATTGCAGAATCATCGCCGCCGCCGGTTATGGGCACTATGACCACTTGGAGCGAAGCGACTTTCGGCGGTAAAACGAGTCCTTTGTTGTCGGAGTGCATCATCGCCAACGCTCCAATCAACCTTGTTGAAACGCCCCAGCTGGTCTGCCACGCGAACTGTTCTTCGCTCCTGGCGTCCTTGAACTTTATGTCGAACATTTTCGCGAAATTCTGGCCCAGCAGGTGCGAGGTTCCAGCCTGAAGGGCTTTGCCATCTGGCATCAGGGTTTCTATGGTGGTAGTGTAGTCAGCGCCTGGAAAGGTCTCGTTCTTGCCCTTCTTTCCGAGCAGCACAGGAATGCAAAGGTATTCCTCGCAAAGAACGCGGTACCAGTCAAGGGCTTTCAAGACCATTTCTTCCGCTTCCTCTTTTGTGGCATGTGCGGTGTGGCCTTCCTGCCACAGGAACTCGCGCGTTCGCAGGAACGGCTTCAAAGCCTTGGTGTCCCACCTTATAATGTTGCACCACTGGTTGATTTTCAACGGCAAATCGCGGTGGCTTCTTATCCACTTGGAGAACTGGACGTACATGATTGTTTCCGAAGTGGGCCTAAGAGCAAGCCTCTCGCCCAATTGTTCGTTGCCGCCGTGCGTTACCCAAGCTACTTCCGGAGAGAATCCCTCGAAGTGTTCCGCTTCCTTTTTGAGCAGGTTTTCGGGTATGAAAATAGGGAAGTAGGCGTTCTCTACTCCGTCCGCTTTCATTTTGGCGTTCAGGACGTCCTGTACAGCTTGCCAGATGGCGTAGGCCCGCGGGCGGATTATCATTGAGCCTTGTACAGGCGAGTAGTCCATGAGCTCCGCTTTCTCAACCAGCTCGATGTACCATTCGGCGAATTTTTCCTCTTTCTTGTTCTCAAGCATACCTTTATTTTAAGACCAATAAACGTTAATAAGAGATTGCTTTTTTACATTGAGGACTGGAGAATAATGGAGTCACTGAAAAAATACGACCCGCAGGCCGTAGAGCAACTGGTCCGGGAAGCGTGGAAGAAGGAAAAAGTAGCGCAAAAGCTCGCTGAAAACCGTCAAGGCGCGAAAAAGTACTATCTTCTGGACGGCCCGCCCTACGTCAATTCATTGCCGCACGTGGGGCACGTCAAAACAACAACGTGCAAGGACATCTGGACTCGTTTGCGCTACATGCAGGGCTTCAACACCTTCATCCAGCCAGGGTTCGACTGCCATGGCCTTCCAGTTGAAGTGATGGTGGAAAAGGAGCTGGGCACGCAGAGCAAGCAGGACATCGAGAAGATGGGAGTCGAGGAGTTCGACGCTCTTTGCTTGAAGAAAGTGGAGAACAACGAAAAGGCCTGGTTACGCGCTTACGACGCCCTTGGCGCGTGGCGCGCTTACTTTGAGCCTTACTTTACTTACAAGCCGTACTACATCGAAAGCGCTTGGTGGACCCTGAAAAGGTTGCACGAGAAAGGTTTCCTTGTTGAAGGCTCCAAGAGCATCCACTGGTGTCCCAAGTGCGAAACCGCATTGAGCGGCTACGAAGTCAGCGATTCCTACAAGGACGTGACCGACCCTTCCATTTACGTCAAGTTCAAGGTCAAGGGAAAGAAGAACGAGTTCCTTCTTGTTTGGACAACTACCCCGTGGACTCTTCCGTCAAATACCGCGTTGGCTGTTGCCGGAAACGAGGAGTACGCGAAGGCGAAAGTGGGAAAAGAGGTTTACATCCTTGCCAAGAAGCTCGTGAACAAGGCGCTGGCTGAAGACTGCCAGCTGGAATACGAGATAATCGAGACGTTTCCGGGCAGCAAGCTGGACGGCCTGAAGTACGAGCCGCTGGTTGAATCGGAACAGCAGAAAGAGGCAGTGAAAAACAACAGCGCTTACCGCGTCTACATGAGCATTCCCATAATGGTGAGGAAAAAATACAAAAAGCACAAGCCAACGGAAGAAGCACTTTCGGTAGCTGCGAGTATGACCGCCAAGCATTTCGGTTCTGACGGGCAGCTAAAGACAGTTGTTCGGGCCTCTGATGCAGGCGAAGAACGAGAAGAATTTGAGCAGTTTGTTACGGTTGAAGACGGGACCGGCATAGTCCACACCGCGCCCGGCCACGGCCAGACCGACCAGGACGTGAACTGGATGCCCTCTTTCGGTAAAGACGCTTTCAACAACTGGGTGAGCGAGGCAACTGACTGGTGCATCTCGCAGCAGCGCTTCTGGGGCATCCCCATACCAATCTGGGTTTGCGACGAGTGCGGACGCAAGAAAGTCATAGGCTCTGTTGAGGAATTGCGTCAGAACGCAATAAAGGACCCGGGGCTGTTGAAGGATTTGCACCGTCATTCCGTTGACTCCATTGCACTTAAGTGCGAGTGCGGAAAGCAAATGCGCCGCATCAAGGACATATTCAACGTGTGGTACGATTCCTCGATTTCGCCCTGGGCTTCGCTTGGCTACCCTTTTCGGAACAAGGAGCTTTTCGAGAGCCTTACAGGCGACACCATAGTTGACGCCATAAACGAGTCGCAGGACCAAATCCGCGGCTGGTTTTACGTGTTGATGTTCACTGGCATGGCAGCTTTCGACAAGCCGGCCTACAGGAACGTCTCCATGATGGGCTGGGTCGTTGACGAGAAGGGCGAAAAAATGAGCAAGAGCGTCGGCAACGTGGTCTGGGCCGAGGATGCGTTGAAGCAGGTCGGCGCGGACGCGATCAGGTTGTATTACTGCTGGGACGTGGCTCCTTGGGACGTGCAGAAGTTTTCGCTGGCTACTGCCCGCGAAGTTTACAAATCGCTCAACATCCTCTGGAACTCGCTTATCTTCTACGAGTCCTACAAGCCCGAAAAATTCAAGCCTTCCGCGCCTACGCTTTTGGAAACCGAGGACAAATGGCTTGTTTCGCGTTTGAACACTGTTACCACCGAAATAATCCGGCACTTCGAGCTTTTTGAGTTCCATCATGTCGGCAGGAAGCTGTTGGACTTCACTGTAAACGACTTTTCCCGCTGGTACATAAAGCTAATCCGCGACCGGGCGGGCGAAGGCGACGAGGAGTGCTTCAACGTTCTTTACCACGTTCTGCGGCAGCTTTCGCTGCTTATGGCTCCAATCACCCCGTTCATTTCCGATTACCTGTGGCGCAGGCTCGGAGGAAAGGAAAGCGTCCACCTTCAATACTATCCTACAGGAGAAAAGGGCGACGACCAGCTTGAAAAAATCATGGACATAGCGATCCAGACCACCGAGGCAGCCAACGCAGCCCGTACCGAAGCAGGAATAAAGCTACGCGCTCCTGTCAAGCGGGTGTGTGTTGTAGGCGATGCCGGTGTAGAGAAAGCGGTCACTTCGCTCCAAAGCATTATGTTGCGTTCCCTGAACTCTTTACATGTCACCTACCTGGACCGCGCGCCTGAAGGGAACTTCGCGGAAAAGGAGTTTCAGTTCGGCAAGGTTTACGTGGATTTGGAGCGAGATGAACAACTGCAGCAAATGGAGATGTTCCGCGAGCTCACGCGCAAGATTCAGGAGAACCGCAAAAAAGCAGGGTTGCACGTGAAGGACGAAATTTCGCTGAAGCTACAAGTTTCCGACTCAAAGTTCAAGGCGTTCCTGAAGAAGCAGGAGAACGGTCTGAAGAACGCCGTCAACGCGGCCCGCGTCGGTTTCGTCACCTCAAAGCAGAAAACCGAGGACAAGGTGGAAGACGTAGCAGTGTCATTCAGCTTCGAAAAAGTTTAGGCAATAACTTATAGCGAGGGTGTGGGACAAAAATCAGGTTTCCTTTAGCCAAAACAAGTTATGCCACGTCCCAGTGCAAAAAACCGCCGTATCAATACGATCATCCCTTCGCTGAGCAATCGTCCAGCCAACCCTATTCTTGTCTTCACCAATTCCGCTTTCCGACTGCTCACGCCCGAAATATGCGTGCAAATAATTCGGCGTAGCATTCACGAAGTCATATAACATCCGCTTCCACGACCAAGGCCCCTCAATAGTCGCATTACTTTTCGGAATGAAATACAGTTTGATGTCCGGAAAGTTTTCCGACATCAACGTAGCGTACGTTTGCGCGCTATAATACTTGTCCATACGAATGCTGTTCATTCCCGTCTCGTGAGCCATCGCCAACGCTTTTAGAAAAGCTTGTTTTTCGCTCTTGAAACTGCTTCCGAATCCCACGTACATTCGCGTTCGTAAATCCATGAACATGAAAGCGAACGCACTACGCTTTCTTTTCTTGGCCTCCTTTTCTGAAGCGTCTTTAACATCGCCAGTGTTTTCAATACTGACGGGCGCTTGAGGTTCGTTTTCTTTCGCCTTGTCTTTTAGTTTCTGCGCTTCAGTTGCATAATGCGTGGTGATTGATAACGAGTAGCCAGTGCCATCACCAGTGCAGTCGGGGTTCGTGACGTTCCTTTTTTTCATCATCAAAACGTGCATGTTGTGCAAAACCATCAAAACTTCAGGGTCGGAATACAAGCGCTCGACCGTTTTGTAACTCACGTCAATATCTGACAAGAGACTGAACACGACCAGCATCAGTGACATTTCACGGTTGCTTTTACCGAACAAGTGTTTAAGCAAAAGCAGGCTCGTCTTTTGCTTGACAGACAACTCTGGTTTTCTGCCGCGAGATTCTCCCCTCACGATTGTAATCTTGCCAATGGCTTCGTCAATCAAAGGGTCTAGCTGACGCATTGCGAAACGAATGCGTTCCGCAAGCTGTAGCTCGTAAGTTCGCCAGTCGCGCTTTTTTTCGACCGAGTTAGCTTTGTATTCTTCAATGATGTCGTCTAACTTTTGTAAGACGTCTCCGAGTTCTTTGTTCGTAATTCGCATACGGTACTAATCTATCGCATTTGTGAGTTTACGTCTATAAAGACGTTGCAGTAAGACTCGTTTCACCTCGTGAAGTGAATCACGGATTTTTTCAACCGCCTTACGCATAGTCCAAGCGGCGTT
>JACROM010000050.1:12692-21771 GCA_016214445.1 Microcaldota archaeon | reverse complement strand
GCGACAAGGAAAGCAGGTACGGCAAGGCAATGATTTCATGCGACCCTAAGGGGCCCGTGACCTTCATGATTACCGCAATACAGGTGGACCCGCACGCAGGCGACGTCGCAGTAGGAAGAATATACTCCGGCACGCTCAAGAAAGGAGTGGACCTCTACCTCGCTACACAATACAAGACGGAAAAACTGCAAGGCGTAGCGGTCTACATGGGCCCGGACAGGGTGCTGGTGGAAGAAGCGCCGGCAGGAAACATCGTCGCGCTAGTGGGCCTCAAGGAAATGTACGCTGGCGAAACGGTCTCGGAAGGCAAAATGGAGTCCTTCGAAAAAATCAAGCACCACTCCGAGCCTGTCGTGACCAAGAGCATAGAGGCAAAGAACCCGCGCGACCTCGTCAAGCTCATCGAAGTCCTGCGCAAAATCGGCAAGGAAGACCCCACGCTTAAAGTGGTGATCAACCAGGAAACCGGCGAACAACTCATCTCCGGCATGGGAGAACTCCACCTCGAAATCATAGAGTACAAGATAAGGAACGAGCGCGGCGTAGAGATAGAAACCTCGCCGCCCATAGTGGTCTACGAGGAAACCATCCAGAAGAAAGGACCGGAGTACCTGCAGGACATCAAGGAACTGCTCTTGGATGCGTTCGACCAGGCCATGAGCCAGGGCCCGCTCGCAAAGGAAAAATGCGTCGGAGTGAAAGTCAAGCTGACCGACGCGTCCATCCACGTCGACCCCGCCCACCGCGGTCCGGCCCAGATAATCCCGGCAGTAAGGAGGCCGATATACGCGTCCATGCTGCAAGCGGACTGCGTC
The DNA here is from genome assembly GCA_016214445.1 of Microcaldota archaeon. Lineage (GTDB taxonomy): Archaea > Micrarchaeota > Micrarchaeia > Norongarragalinales > Norongarragalinaceae > JACROM01. The sequence continues at coordinate 20,956 of JACROM010000050.1, read as the reverse complement.
CTGCTCGAACCGAAACAGAAACTGTTCGTCAACGTGCCCTCCGAGTACATGAGCAGCGTCATCAACCTCGTACAGGGAAGGCGCGGGCAAATCGCGGATATCCAGCAGGAAGGCGAGTCCGTGAACATCAACTCTAAAGTGCCGGTTTCCCAGATGTTCGGCTTCGCAACCGACGTCCGCGGCGCGTCCCAAGGCCGAGCTGTGTGGTACTACGAGTACGCAGGGTACGAAAAACTGCCAACGAACCTCCAAGCACCCACCATCACTTCCATCAGGAAGCGCAAGGGCGAGCCTGAAACGCCTCCAACTGCAAAGGACTTCATGGACTAGTTCGAAAGTCCTTTCCCCCATTCTTTTTATTTTACCCCGGTCCTACTGTAAACCATGCAAGGAGAACACCCTATAGTAAAACAACTGGAGCCGCTTCTCAAGGAACTGGACAAGAGGAAGTCCCCGCTTATAAAAACCAGGGAAGAAGGGCACAACAACGCTGGCGGCGCGCAAATCCTCATGCGCACGCTTGAGGTCTCCAGGAAGCACCTTCCAAAAGGGATAATGGCAGTAGGAAAGGTACACTGGCAGGTGGCTGGGATGAAGATTGTTCAGCCGCCTACTTACTACGTAAAGTTACGCGGGGTTTACGATAAACCGACGGAGGAAACAGCGGAGAAAATAAGAGAGGAATTGAAAGCCGGACAAAAAGGTGAAATCATCGAGGTGGGGCCGAACACGTACCTCGTACAAACTGGGACAGAAAACGCGGGGGTAATAACCGTAAACACAAACAGCGTGGAGATTAACTCGGCAACAAGAGAGAAACTAAAGCGCATACTTTCTCACTATATGCGCCAGAACCTTGAGGAGGCACAACCAATACAATTTGAGGTATACGGAAAGCAGGCAGCGCCAAAAAAGGACAGGTGGCATACTGGTCATCTGTTGGTAGAACCTGAATACACAAGAGAATACGAAGGCTTGACGGAACTATGGAAACACCTCGGAAGTGCCAGCGGAAAGAAAATTGTGAGCGTAAGAACATGTTTGAACTTCCGCGACAGGACCACCCTGACCGCGCTCAACACGCTGCTCGAGGCCCGCGCGGAAGAGTTAGGAGTAACGCCTGCAGAAGCACTCAAGGACAAACAAACCCAAGAATGCATGCAGGCGGTAGCACGCAACCTTGGAAAACACCAGCTGAAAATAAAAGAACGTTTTTTGGAAGAGTTCAAGAAGCACGGAGCCAATCCGTGTGAAGTTACCATCCCATGGCACGAAACCTGAAAAACGCCAAGGAAAAGCTTTTTAACCCTCCAAGCAACTATTAAAAGAGCAAAAAAGAAACAGTCGAAAGGCTTAACATGGCTGATTTTTAGTTGTAAAAAACAATCAAGACAACTTTTGAACACGTATAAGGAGGTAGAAGGAACAATGGCAGCTAAACCGCACTTGAACCTGATATTCGCAGGTCACGTAGACCACGGCAAATCAACGCTCGTCGGAAGGGTGTTGTACGACACGGGCGCAATGGACGAAAACACGTTGCGCAAACTGAAGGAAGAGGCCGCAAAAGTCGGCAAGCCGACGTTCGAGTTCGCTTTCGCGATGGACCAGCTCAAGGAAGAGCGCGAAAGAGGCGTGACCATCGACATCGCGCACAGGGACTTCAACACCCAGAAATACTACTTTACCATCATCGACGCGCCCGGGCACAAGGACTTCATCAAGAACATGATTACCGGCGCCTCGCAGGCTGACGCCGCAGTGCTGGTCTGTTCCGCCAAGGAAGGCGTGCAGGCGCAGACAGTAGAACACGCTTTCTTGCTGAAGGTGCTGGGAGTGCAGCAGTTCATCATCGCCGTCAACAAGATGGATGCGGTGAATTACGAGCAGTCAAAGTACAATGAGACCAAGAGCGCGCTCATCGCGAAAATCAAGCCGATGGGATACCCGACCGACAAGATAAACTTCATACCCACGTCCGCTTACAACGGCGACAACCTCGTCAAGAGGAGCGACAAGACTCCATGGTACACCGGCCCGACGCTCATCGAGGCATTCGACCTCCTGGCTCCGCCCCACAAGCCGAAGGACAAACCGCTCAGGCTGCCCATCCAGGAAGTCTTCACCATCACCGGCCACGGCACCGTGCCTGTAGGAAGAGTTGAATCCGGGGTAATGAAGCCCGGCCAGAACGTCATAATCATGCCGGAAGGAGTGACTGCTGAAGTGAAAAGCATCGAAATGCACCACCAGTCGTTGACGGAAGCAATTCCGGGCGACAACATCGGCTTCTCGGTGAAGAACGTCGACAAAAAGGCTTTGAAGAGAGGCAGCGTGGTCGGAGACCCGAGTGCGCCGCCCACTGTTGTCGAGGAATTCACCGCGCAGATAGTAGTGTTGAACCACCCGACAGCCATCGGAAAGAACTACACGCCGGTATTCCACATGCACACCGCCCAGATGGCGTGCACCATAGTAGAAATACTTGAAAAGAAGGACCCGAAGACCGGCCAGACCATGCAGAAGAACCCGGACTTCCTAAAGACCGGTGACGTCGCCATAGTCAAGGTCAAGCCGACCAGGCCGCTGGTAGTCGAAAAATACAGCGAGTACCCTGCCTTGGGAAGGTTCGCGATGCGCGACATGGGACAGACCGTCGCGGCAGGCGTAGTGCTGGACGTGGTACCGAGGAAAGGCTGAGAAAAGCCTTTTTCTTGCTTGCAAATGCTTCAAGCATTTGCGGCACAGCACAAACCGCTCATGACGGTTTGTGTGGCAGCACAACCGCCTTAAGCAGTTGTGAAGCCTCCACAATTCCAACGGAATTGTGTGGCATCGCAAATTCTGGCAGAGTTTGCGTTGTCCTGCAAACTCGGAGAGTTTGCATGACATTACAAAGCTTTGCTTTGTACGGAACTTTGGAAAGGAATCTAGCGTTGTGAATTGAATGAGCAAAGCAAGAATCAAACTGGAGAGTCAGAACATTGATGAACTGAACAGCGTATGCTCCCAGATCAAGGAGATTTCCGGCAAGGCGGGCATAGCCATGAAGGGCCCGATTCCGTTGCCCACGAAGAAGCTCCGCATCTCCACGCGAAGAAGCCCTTGCGGCGACGGCTCCGACACTTACGAAAAGTGGGAACTGCGCGTGCACAAAAGGCTGATTGAAGTGCAGGCCGACGACAGGGTCCTGAGGGAAATCATGCGCATTAAAATCCCTTCAGGCGTAAACGTTGAGATGACACTCAGTTGAACAACTAATTCTTAGCGAAAAAAAGTTAAACAGCTACCGTGAGGAAGGGGCCTGAACGAACAAAAACAACAAAACACTCAGACAAGGCTATTGTACCACTCCTCGTACTGCTTGTGGTCGCCAACAAACCGGATTATTTTTTTCTTAAGTTTTTCCTCCACTTGAAAAGCTACCCTGTAGCCTCCGGCTTCCTCGACGAAATAAGGCAAACCATGCTTAAGGTGACGGTGCTTCAGGGGTTTTTTCAACTGAATTATTTTCTTCATTATGCGCGCTTGCACCGCAGGGTCAAACTTTTCAAAATAGATGTCCCAGCCAGAATCGTATTCAAGCGCATAATCATCCAATAAAACTCAACCTTTCATGTTTTTCAAGTGAGGGTACTTCTTCAAAACGTCCTTTTCAGACAACAGTTTCCTCTTTCCGGCTTTGGTCTCCTCATCCAAACGCTGCATCTTCATTGCCGCGAGCTCATCCTCAATCTCACTAGGAGTATTCAGCATTCCATACTCTCTTCCCAACTCCAGCACTCCCGCCCGCACAGCTTCCGACCTCGTCCGGAAATAACCCATGTCCACCAGTTTGTCCAGCACGACCGCGACAGCCCCGTCAAACCTTACAACAGCTTCCATTTCAAACCACCACACAAATACCTACAAATTTACTACAAACTATGTACTTTTGTAGGTATTTAAATGGTTTCTACCGCATCTGCCAAACCCCACTATCAACATGCCCGCCTCTTGCCATAGAGCAGACTTAAATCTTGCGCATAATTTTTTTCTCCCCAACAAACCCCTAAAAACATTGAAAACCAACAAGAACGCATGGAAATACCTGAATTCATGGTCATAGTGGCCGACCGCCAGGTTTCGCTGTTTCCAATAGTATTCTATCAGCACGGGCTGTCGGAGGATTTGCACAAGTTCGCAGGCGTAAACATGAAGCACTGCTTGATGGAATTCAAGGAAGGAAAGATGCGGTGGTGCTGCACACCCGAAGAATGGAAAGCGTTGGGAGACGCAGCATACTCAAAAACAAAAAACGAACACGGATTCTTCGAGTGGAACTGCCGCGAGGTCGAGAAGCACTGCAACGGAATGGCCTCAATTGCCGAAAAAGCATGGAACTCGGACTTGAAAGGAAAAACCAACAGGGAACTCCTGGATTTTTACGACGCTTACGGAAAGGAAATGAGGCTCGCAACTGCTTCCGGCCTAACGTTCAGCTTCATCGACGCGGTAAACGACCTGCTGACTAAGGAACTCAAGCAAAAACTCGAAAGAGCGCATAAAGAAAAACTCTCCGAAGTGTTCACACTGCTCACAACCCCAAACGAGGAATCGTTCCTGAAAAAGGAAAGGAAAGGCCTCCTAAAACTGGGGGAAAAAATCCAAAACGAAAAACCAGAACTGCTAAAACTGAAACCAAAGGAATTAGTGGAAAAACTGGACGACCAGTTGAAGAAGGAATTCGACTCGCACTACCGCGCTTATTTCTGGCTCCCATACAACTACGAAGGACCGGCATGGAGCAAAGAGAATGTAGCATCAAACTTGCTCGCGCTGGCAAAAAAAGGTTTTACAGAACAACTGCAACAAATAGAAAAAGAGGAACTTGAACTGAATGAACAACAAAAGGAAGGGGAAAAGAAGCTTGACGCCGAAACAAGAGAGCTCATACGGAAGGCGAAAAAAATAGTTTACCTGAAAGGCCTGAGGAAGGAACTTTTCTTCAAGAGCTACTGCCTCATGGAACCATGGCTGAGGGAAACGGCCAAAAGGTTCGGCTACTCTCTGAAGCAAGTGCGCTTTTTGGACACGCGGGAAGTTGAAGCGCTACTGCTGGAAAACAAAAAGGTTCCGGAAGAAACGCTCAACGCTCGCTACAAACACTGCGTGCACTACGCGCACGACGCCAGATACGGTATTTTCACGGGAAAGGAGGCGGAATACGCCTCATCCAGAATAATCGAGGAAAAAGCAGAGAAGGAAGACGAATTGAAGGGAGAATGCGCTTACCCCGGCAAAGCCAAAGGAACCGTCAAGGTAATCAACGAACTCGCTGATTTGAAGAAGATGAAGAAAGGCGACATAATCGTGAGCATCCAGACAAACGTCAACCTCGTGCCTGCAATGGAACTCTCCACGGCAATAGTAACTGACATCGGCGGAATAACGTGCCACGCAGCCATAGTCTCCCGCGAGCTCAAGATACCATGCGTTATCGGCACGCGCGTTGCCACCAAAACCCTGAAGGACGGCGACGTCGTAGAGGTTGACGCGACGAAAGGTATTGTGCGCAAAATCTAGTTCGGGGGAGGAGGCGAGCGGTTGGAAGCGATTGGTCTTCCGGAAGACCAATCGCAAAGCTTCGTTCGCGCCAAGGGGGCGGAGCCCTCTGGGGCGACCGTGGACGCCACCAAAGGAATTGTCAAATTGCTCAAACAACCTTAATCAGGTTACAATCTTCATCCACTTCAACGAAATGGGAGGCAGGGTTTTCGGGCAAGGTCATCGGGCACTGGTTTGCCTGCACGTCGTCCGCCGCAATCCGCGGCGAGTGCGCGACGTCGCACACCCAGCCGGTTGCAATCGCGTAACTCAAACACGGCCCGTTGCTCAAATCGTTCCCTTCGGATTTCCACTCGTTGCACAGCGAAACGCACTTGCTTTTCGCTTCGGCCTCGTTCGGGTCGCCTGTTCCGGTTGAAGTTGCCGCAGCAGCTTGGACAGTGGGTGAAGCAGCTCCTAAAGTTATCGGCGTCGCAGAAGCGGCCGTTTCCACCTCTTTATCCCTCACCAAGCCCGCGTCATCGCGCACGTGGTTTATGGTGCTTTCCGAGTCTTCTGCTTCTTCCGTTTCCGAAGCGAACTCCATTGAATCCACCAGCTCGTCGAAAACGTCAACATACGCGTCAAAGTTTCTTCCAGCCAAATTGGTGTAGGTTATGGTGTAAGCAACTCCTCCGGCAACGAAGAAAACGTTCTTCGCTTTGAGTTTGCTCTTTCCTTGCGTGAAGGAGAAAGTGTACGTCTTGCCCTGCCTGCCGGAAACGCTCTTCCTTCCGGAATCCAAAACCTCGTAATCCGTCAGAACCTTGGGCGCGTTGCCTATGCTTAACGCATCATAATCTTCCAGAGACATTTCGCCTATTTCCTCTGAAACAAGGTTTATGTTTGCGGTAAACCCGTTCTTCTGGGGCCCGAACCAGATGGCCATCGTCCCCATTTTTCCGGATTCGTCCTTCGTCCAACCAGCAGGGTCCTTGAAAGTGAATTCGCCGGACTCGGCAATCTCTTCAGCGTCTTCATCTTCCTCGTCTTCCTCTACAACCGCAGTGGGCGCGGCAGTAGGCGCTGCTGTCGGCTCCGGCGTAGCAGTGGGGGTCTTGTAGGCGCACAACAAGCGTTGGGTCGAGCCTTCAAGCCACACTTCTATAAACACAGTCCCTTCCTTTACCGAAGCGTACCACAGGTCCTTTTCTTCCAGGCTCACTTCGCACTTCCTCTTTATTTCCGAATAGTTTCCGGAGCCTGCCGGAAGATAGACGGTTTTTATCTCGGCTGCGGGGTGCTCCTGCAAAAACTGCTGCACCTGAGGCAAGGCCTTGACAACCTGGGTCGTGTCCTGCGCCCCGCCGATGCAACCCAGCAACAGCAGCGAAGCGGTTAGAAACAAAGCAAAGTATCTCATGCGTTTGTTAGGCGCGAGATGCTTTTAAACGTACAAGTATGTTGGGCTCACGAAACGAAAAACGAGCTTACCTTATCCAAAGCGCGCGCGTCCGCAGCGTAAGGAATGAAACCCTCAGAACGCGCCTTCACAACGAAATCAGCCGCAAGCGTTGACTGGGAAGGCGCGAAATAGTCAACAACCACAACAGTCTTGCCTGCTTGTTTTATCCGCCGAAGGAAACCAACCTGTTCAGCTGTTGCGTCCGGGTCAACTGGCTTTGCAGTAGAACCAGGCGCAAGCAGCTCGCTGTAACCCTCGAACCAAGTGGTTTCTTTGCCTATGCCGTCAACTGCACCAAGATAGCCGTCGTAGTTCACCAATTCAGCTGCATTCTGCGGGAAAACCTTGAAAACAGGGTTTTTCGCGCGAGCCCGCTGGCGAATTGCCGAAATAAAGGAAACCATGCGGTTGGCTGCATCATTCTTGTACAAAACCTCGTTCTCTTCGTTGTCGGAATCCGACCAGTACTCGTACCCATCCACTATGTCCAGGTAAACGCCGTCGAAACCCTGCGCAACAATCTTGTCCAAGTAACCGAAAACTATCGCTTGCCAATCAGGGTTCCAGTATTTGACCTTCATACTACCCCAGTCCGGGTTCACCTTGCCCAGCCATTTCGGCGGGCTGGTTTTCCACTCGCTCTTCCAGTAATACCGGTAATCCTCAGCTTCGCCTATACTCATGTACGCCAAAACAATCTTGTGGTTCTTCTTGAACTCTTCCACTTCCGCAGCGCTGAAAGGAACGTCGGGAGTTTGCTTGAACGCGTCCACCACCACGATGTCCGAAGGAGTGCGCACAATGTCCTGGAGGTTCCGCTCGTAACCGGTAAGAACGTAAATCCACGACTTCAATCCAGGCGCAAGAGTTGGAGAAGCAGAAGGCGAAGCGGTTGAAGAAGCAATTGGAGATGAAGGCGTTGGAACAGGGGTAAACGTTGGTGCAGGTGTCGGCGTGGAGGTTGAAGAGGGTGTAGAAGCTGGCGATGATGTCGGAACAGTTGTCTGAGTTGAAGTAATCGGAGTAGGCAGTTGAGCCGGTTCAGCGGTTTGGGCTCCAGTTGGCGTTAGCGTCATAGGCGTTTCGGTCTGGCCCGAAGAACGCGCTTCTTGGGTTTGAATCGGCTCGACAGAAGGCGCAGGCAACGCGGTGGGGCGACTTTCAACAGTCCTTATGGTACAGCCAATCAGCAGAAGACACAAAGCCAAAACAACTGCAAATTTGTTGAATTCCACAAACCAACAAAACACCTCCTGTATTTATATCTTGTTTT
>JACROM010000050.1:0-12654 GCA_016214445.1 Microcaldota archaeon | reverse complement strand
CGCACGACCACATAGAGCACGTCGCAAAAGCAGTGGCGCTCTTTGAAAACAAGGGCGTCGACCTAATTGTCCACGCCGGAGATGTGTGCTCGCCATTTGTCTGGCCGTTCTTCCGGAACCTGAACGTTCCAATCAAGTGCGTTTACGGCAACAACAAGGGCGACGTGGCAAGGCACCAGGAGATAGTGAAAAAATACGGCTTGGACGTAGCTTTCGACCTCGCTTTTCTGGAACTCGAACATTCAGGCAAAAAAATCGCGGTCCATCACGGCGATCCCTACAAGGTCGTCGAGAACCTCGCGAAAACGCAAAACTACGACGCGATAGTTTACGGCCACAACCACGTTCCCAGAATCCACTCGGAAGGCAGGACGCTCCTCATCAACCCGGGCTCGCTCATCACCAAAGTGGACTCGGAACTCAACGTCCTAAGGGACAAGCCGGGCCCGAGCGTGGCTTTGTACGAGCCGGAAACAAACAAGGCGGAACTGGTGGAACTGTAATGTGGGTTGCTGAGCTTAAGGTGTGGCACGAGGGCTCGGAAACGTGCGAGGTAAGCGAGAAGTTTGACGTTACCATAGAGACGCACTACCTCAATGTGTTCACTCAACACGGCAAGGACTACGTTACAAAAGTAATGGTTGTGCGCGGCGAAAAAGCAGAAGCAGCGAAAAGAGCAATCATCGAGGAAGTCAGGAGAAGGGGCATAGTGTCTATAGCCGATGAAGGCGACCAGTTGTTTTTCATTGTCCCGGCATGCGAGCAGTTTCACACGTCAGTGCTCGGCTCCAACACGTTTTTCGTGCGCGCACAGCTCATCAAAGACGGGCATTTGTTCTGGATCGTAGCTTCGTGGGAAAAGAAGCACCTCATGGACCTGTACAAGAAAATCAGGAAGCTTCCGAAGACAAAGGCAACAATAGAGCTGCTTTCACTGAAGCAGGAAACAGTGCCAATTTTCGCGTCATCTCTCCTAAGCACGCTCACTGCAAAGCAGAGAAGTGCCTTTGAGTCGGCGTGCCATGGAGGCTACTACGCTTGCCCCAGGAAGATTTCTCTCGAGGATTTAGCCAAGAAAACAGGAGTCGCTTACACGACTTTCAAGGACCGGCTGCGCTCTGCGGAAGAAAAGCTATGGCCAGCGTTCGTAAAGTGAAACCGCCATATAGCGGCAAAAGATTAAAGACAGCAACTTTCAAGAGCCATAATATGGACTTTCCGAAGGACCTAGAGGAAGCGACAAAGCTCAAGTGGGTGCCGTATGCTGGCCGCAACCTGTCCTACTTTGTTACGTCCACTTACATTCGCGACACGTACGGGAAGCTCTACGAAGAAGTGCTTGGCACGAAGTTCCAGTACATTTTCGTGGAGGCGAGAGGCAAGCAGTGGCAAATGTACCGGTCGCCACTCGAATCAGGGAGGTTGGAAAAATACGTTTACGACCGCTTGGGCGACAAAGACTACGTCAAGGCGGTGTTCGACAAAATCGAATCCAGCTATGCAGCGTACTGAAAACACGCGGAGGAGTGCCTGAAAAGCGGCTTCCATGCCTCGAGTCCCGAAGAGTTGGCTGAAGCTTTGGACAAGCACAGGGAGAGGTTCGTGAACATGGCTGCCGGCATCTCGTGCAGCATCATCTTTGCCGACGCCTTCGGCAGGAAACTTCAGGAAAAAGTGCCTCAAGATGCTGCAATCAAGCTTGCACTGCCTCTTCACAAGACTATCCCGCTGGAGGAAGAGGAAGACTTTTGGAAGCTCACAAGCAAACTACAAAAGCACGTGGTCAAAACTATTAAAGCTCTTGAAGAGCTGCCGCTCGAGCTGAAAGAGGCTGTGCAAAAACACTTCGACTCTTATTGCTGGATAGAGTGTTATGAGAACGACCCTGTTTGGACGAAGGAAGCATTCGCGCAACGCATCGAAGCGGCACTGAAAGAAAATGCTGGCGGAAAAGTAAAGGAAGCACGCGAGAGGCACGAAAAACAGGAGAAAGAAATAGGAGAGCTAGCGGCAGAATACAAAATCGACAAGGAATTCCTCAAACAATTCAGGCGCGCGATGTTCGACCGCATACTTGGAGAAAGCCTGATTGGTTTGGGAAACTACGGCACGAAGGGGTTGTTTGCTGCAATAGCCAAGAGAGTGTATCTTCCACTCAACCACATAAAGTGGTTTTCAGACGAAGAGCTTTTTGCAGCGCTACGCGGTGAACGTGATGCGTCGGAACTTATCAAGGTCCTGCAGAAACGCCAGAAACACTATCTGGTCGCGCTAGCCGGAAGAAAAACGTACTGCTTTGACGGCGATGACGCAGACGAAATACTGCGCCGGTTGGACATAGAAAAGCCGCAGCGGATTGAAGTAAACGAGGTAAAAGGCGTCTCCGCTTACCCGGGAAAAGCTGTAGGAACGGCGCGCGTGGTTCTCGACGTTGAAGAAGTAGACAAGGTGAAGCATGGGGACATTCTCGTAACCAAAAACACCACGCCCTCCTTTATTCTGGCGATGAAACGCTCGGCAGCGATTGTAACCGACGAAGGCGGCATCACCTGCCACGCAGCTATAGTGTCTAGAGAACTGGGCATTCCGTGCATCATTGGAACCAAAGCTGGCACCGCGCTCATACCCGACGGTTCCAAGATAGAAGTGGACGCTACCGGAGGCACTGTCCGCATAATCGAAAAGTGATTTAATGGATGTTGTCGAATTCGTAGCCTACCTTGTTGTGGCCTACTTTTTCTGGCGGGCCTTAAACCCGAGCGGACGTTGCGTCAGCTCAAAATACACGAGCCTTAGGGCAAGGGAGTAAAGATGGGACAAACGCTACCCAAAGAGGAAGTGGTAAAAGCGCATTTCGACCAGAGGGCGAAAGTGTTCGAAACCGGCCACTACGTCCGGGACAAGGACAAACTTGACAAGATAGTTGAATTCGCTGGCCTCGGGGGGATTCGAACCGCGTTGGAGATTGGGATAGGCACCGGCGCGGTAGCCAGAGAGATTAAGACGAAAGTAAAAGAGTTGCACGGCCTGGACATTTCAGTTGGAATGCTTGAGAAGGCAAGCGAGGTTTTGCCGAGAAACAGGCTCGTGGTCGGCGACGCGCAAAACCTGCCTTTCCTTGACAACTCCTTTGAGTTCGTTTACTGGCGTTCGCTGATAACGCACGTGCCGCAATACAGAAAATGCATTGAGGAAGCTTACAGGGTCAGCAAAACAAAAGCACTCTTGATAGAGCCGACGCTACCAGACGAAGAAAGCGCAAATTGGTTCTTCGACTTGAACCGGCTTCGGGACGACACGCACACCTGTTTTTTTACTGTCGAAGAATTCGTTGAATGGGTTGAAGAAACCGGCCTCAAGAACGTAGAGGTTGAAACAATGCAGCAGACAGTGGAAGTGACGAACTGGCTTGAAGCTGGCAACGCTCCTGCGGGGTTGAAGGAAAAAGTGTTGGAGTTTTGCAGGAACGCGCCTGTAGACGTAAAAAAAGCAGTGAGTATGCGGTTCGCGGAAGATGACGCTTCCTTCGAACTCAAGTGGGCGATGGTGCGCGGAGAGAAGTATTAAAGCCTGCGGATGGAAAAAGAATCCATGGAAACGCCATACCACGTCGTCTTCGCTGTTGCAGTGACTCTGCTTGCGATCTACTTGTTCGTGCCTATTCCAATAGACTGGACGGTTATGTTGTTGGCGGCACTGAGCGGCGCCATAGCTGATTTCGACCATTTGAGAAAAATATGGAAGCTGGCGAACGCTCTCATTTTCTTCGGCCTGCTTGCTTTGTTTGTTATCTTCTTCGATAGGATGATGCCAGGCGAATACGTTGCAATATACTTCGGCGCCCTGCTGGTTTCCGGAATGCTGACATGGCTGTTGTACAAGACCGCTCCGTTGAGAACCAAAACCCTTCCTTCGCCCGGGTCTGGCGCGCCATTCCTTGTTTTATACACGCTGATAATCTGCCACAACCTCTTCTCCCGCATACTCGCTGGTGGCCTTCATCGCCTACGCCTCGCATTGGGTTTTGGACTACCTCTCTTGGCAAACGCGGTTCGGCAGAAGGTTCTTGCTCGGCAACAAAAACTGGGACAAGCCGTTCGAGTGGCATTTACAGCAGATCAAAAAGAAACGCGAAGTAGAAGGGTATAAGCTGGAGTAAATGGGCACACGCCCACTCAATTGTTTTGTTTGATTCGAGGTAAAAAACAGGCATGGAATACTTCTGGCAGATCGTGGAACTCTTCGCATACGCGATAGTGTTCTACTTCTTCTGGGACATCATAACCAACAAGGAAGTTATTGCAGGCAGGGAACGTAACGAGCCCTGGGTTCGGAAAATAAAGTACTGACGGCACACGCCCACTCAACGGTTTTAACCCTCCGAAGATAGAAAAAAGACATGGATTATTTCTGGCAGGTAGTTGAACTGTTCGTTTACGCGATAGTATTCTACTTCTTCTGGGACATGGTGATCAACACGGACGGCATAAAAAGGAAACCGGAGCCGGTGGTGAAAGAGTTCAAGAACAAAAACTAGAGAACAATTGCGTTCTGGAAGAGCCTGAAATCATTGTCAAGAGCAAACGGTTTCATTCCGCAATCTGTCAGCCCGGCGGCGAAATGCCAGCGACCTTGGCCGCAAGCGTCCTCTTCAAAGCCCGCCAGTCCGGCGCAAACGGAGCCGGAATAAACGGGTCCTGCGCGCGCAAACTTTCAACGTCAGTGGCGCTTATCCTGTCGACGAGCGCAGCCCAGTCGAATTCGGCATCAACATGGCTGACTGCGCTCCGCACCTTTTGGGCAGAAACACCCTTCTCGAACAGCCGCATCGCGTCATAGTAATCCTTTCCCTCTGTTCTTCCGGCTATGGTGCAAAGCTTCTCCGCGAGAAGGCCTTCAGCGCCATACGTTCTAGCCCTTACGGGCCTGAGCAGATCGTCCCTGCGCAACGGCGCGACGGAAACTATATTCAGGAGGGAGTCGAAACGCTTTTCTTCGACCGGCGAACAGAAGGAACGCACGAACTGCGCGTGAAACTCCAGCTTGTCCTCCCTGCCAGAAACCTCGTTTCTGAAAAACACGGTCCACGCAAGCAACCTGCCGCCAACCATCGTGCGGGGGCCGGAAACCTTCCGTTCCAAGCCAGAAATGACGCTGCCAACTTCTTTCGGCGAAAGCCCTTCGAACTCGCAGTCAACGTCCTCAGAAAAACGGGGCGCGCCCGAATAAACCTTGTTCAACGCAGTTCCCCCATTGAGGCAGTAACGCGGAAAGGCGTTGCGCAGGTCTTCGAGGAAAAAGTGAAGGTGGTATTCCTTGTAAAGCAAATCCTTCCTCAGGCCGAGCAATACCGCGACCTCGTTTATCCTTTTCCTGATGAACTCTTGCATGAGCTATAACCTCCTCAAAAACCGCCTTGGCGCCAGGCCGGCAAACAAAACAGCCGCCCGCTTCCTCAGCCTTGAAGGCGCGCGCGCTAAATAAAAGCCGAGCTCCCGCCACTCCACCGCCCCAAACTTCTTCATGGCCAACGCGTTACGCATCGCTTCAACCACTTTTCCTTCGCCGCCGGCAAACTCGGGCCGGTTCAGGCAATCGAAAAACGTCTGCGCCAAGCTGGTGACACACACGCCTCCTGAAAATTGCGGTGCAGAGGAAAACCGTCCAGCTGGGACGAGCCTGAAAACGTGCGACCCGGTCTTGACCGACTTCTTGCGCTTTCCGCCTGACACGAACGTGACCGACAAGCCTTCCGACAGCACTCCGTGAAAGGACAGGGCAGACGCGAACGCCAAGCTGCCGGACGGAAAAAGACGCATCGCCTGAACGAACTCGTCCGCGTCCGGCGAGCAGTAAACCCCGCGCTTAAGCCTTAACGCCTTGCCCTCTGTGACAAGATTGGACAACACCCTGCAGAAATAATTGTAACCGCAAGGCCTGCACAACCGGTAAAGCTCGCCTGCGGTCGCGCAACCGAGCCTCTTCAAAACCGTCTCAACCTTGTCGGCCAGAGAAAACATGAAAAACCTCATTTTAAATTTTTGCACTTAACTATCTATTTAGGATAGTTACTGACAAAATATATAAACGCTTGCCTTCGGGCGGTTCTGCCTGCATGTTAAAGAACAATGGCGTTCCTGAAAGGCACAAAGTCCTTGTCCAAAGTCAGCAGCTTTGCCCCGTAATATTCCGCAGTGGCCCAGATGACCGCGTCATTCAAAGAAAGCCCGGAATCCTTGTGCTTTGCTCTCAATTCTCCGGCGCGAGCTGCAACCAAAGGGTTTAAACCGCGGACATGGCCTTTCTGGCAAATACTCTTCAATATGACATCCACTCGCCAGCCACCATAAGAGTAGAGTTTAGCAGCTATTTCAGCCAATGTAATCTCCGGCACGAGCAAAGTTTCCCCCAGATATTTTTTTACCTCTGCTGCCTTAGGACCTCCGGTAAGTACCTCTATCCAAACCGACGAGTCAGCGACGATCAAGTTTTGCATCTGCCTCTCGCCTCAACTCACGGATAGTCGGAGACCTCTCCTTCAAGCCGGGAAACTTTCCAAAGAATTCTTCAATCGGAGGAATACGATTCAACACTATCTTTCCTTTTTCCAATGTTATCTCCATTGTCTCACCTTTCCTGACGTTCAGAGACTCGCGTATTTTTTTGGGGATTACGACTTGGTATTTTGGGGACACCCTAACCACTTCGATCGATTCCATACGTATTACGATTGGCATCGATGTATTTAAGTTTTACGCCTTGCGATGTTTTTCTCCTGAACAATGCGCCACAAAAACCTTGCGGAGAATTTTTTTATACGCAAGCCAAGGTTTAATTTCCAGAAAAAGCGTAGTTTAGCCATGTGGATCGGACGCTTCAAGCTTTGGCAGTAAGCCCCGCTGGCAAGAACAGTTGGAAGCGATGGTCGACAAGCGACCATCGCAAAGCTCCGTTTGCCTCGCACCCCCCACTAAAGTGATAACATGTGGATAGGAAGATTCAAGCTCTGGCACAAGGGCAGCATGGTCGAACAGTCCAGCAAGGGGCTTGACGTAAGGGTACTCGTGCACTACTTGAACACATTCAAGGAAGGTTCCGAAACTTACGCCGCGCGAGTGGCGGTATTCCAGGGAAAGGACAAGGAAGAAGCAAAGCAGCGGTTCGCCAAGGACGCGAGAGTGCGCCTGCTCCACGAGGACGGCGACCAGCTGTTCATGGCGTTCAAAGCCGCCAAGTACTCGCACCAGTCCATGCTGAACCGAAATGTCTTCTTCGCCAAGCCGGTGCTCATAAGGAATGGGTTCACATACTGGACGCTCGCTTCCTGGGACAAGAAGCACCTTACCGACTTGTACAACAGGATAAAGAAAATCGGGCCAGACGTGAAGATAGAAACTTTAAGCGTCTCGAAAGGCTCGCTCAACCTTTTCCTGCCGGCAGTGCTGTCGAGGATGACCTCCCGCCAGAAGGAAGCTCTTGAGACTGCATTGGAGGAAGGCTACTATGATTACCCAAGGGAAATGAGCATGGAGGAAATAGCGAAAAAGCACCGGATCGCCAGAACAACTTTCCAGAGCCACCTCCGCAAAGCTGAAAAGAAGGTAATCAGCGCGCTGATGGAACAGGAGCATATTTGAAAGCCATAAAGGCAAGTAGGCACATGCCCACAACACTATTTAAGGCAGGTACGGGCAGGTAATACTATAAAGCGAAAAAAACTGGCGAATCAAAATGAAATGGTTTATCATGGAAGAAATCCCGAAAACGCACTTCCTAATGACCGCCATGCCCATACAGGCATTCGTGGACCTGAGCGAATACGGGATAGAAAAAAGCGTTGAATGCGCGGTGGTGGACGAAAAAGAGGGAACACAATGGCTGATTTTTCCGCGGGAAACCTTTTCTGCCAGCGGCAAGCGGGTACTGGACAAAATGCTGAACGACCCAAAATGGGCGAGCGCGCTTAACGAAACCCTAATTGAAAGCAACACGCTATTCTTCGAAGAGTCGGAAAAGGTCCTGCACGAGAACCTGAAGGACAAGCCAAACGAGGAACTCACAGCAATATACGAGAAGCTGCTGCCGCTGCAGTGGAGGGGACACACCGCAGGAGTGCCGTGGGTGGTAGTGGAATTCGAGCACCAGCTCTTCACCAACTACCTCCTGGAATACCTGAAAAATAAAGGCAAACACGCGGCAGGAAAAAGCACTGGCGAAATGTTCAGCATGCTCACAACGCCGACAGAGGACAGTTTCGCGCAAAAAGAAGAGAAGAGTTTGCTGAAAATCGCGGCCCAAATCAAGAAAAGCCAAAACCTGCTCAACTTGTTCAACTCTCCAACCAAGACAATTGAAACGCAGTTGCCTTCTGCTTCGCCTGAAATCAACTCCCTGATTGAGGAACACTTCCGAGCGTACTGCTGGCTGCCCTACATGTACGAGGGCCCGGCATGGAAGAAGAGCTATTTCATAGAAGTGCTGAAAGGGTTGTTGAAGGAAGGCGTTGAAGCGCTGCTGAAGAAAGCCGAATCAAGGCACGCGGAAGCAAAGAAGAGCCATGAAAAACTCATGAAAGAACTGAAGGTCGACGAAAAACACCGCGCGCTCTTCTACATAGCCAAGGGCATGGTCTTCACGAAAGCGTACAGGAAAGACTGCCTCTACCACTTCTTCTACTGCATTGAGCCTTTCCTGAAGGAAGCAGCAAAACGGGCAGGCGTCACGCTGCGACAAATCAGGCGGCTCGCCCCCTGGGAGTTCTCCAAAGCGATTAAGGAAGGCGCGGCCGATGCAGACGAAGCGAACAGGCGATGGAAACACGCGGTGCTCTACATAACTCCCGGAAAAAACGAAATCATGACCGGCAAAAAAGCCGAAGAATTCATGGCCTCTCTTGACATGGAAAAACCGCCCGAAGCAAGCGAGATGAAGGAACTCAAAGGAGATTGTGCTTGCCCTGGTTTCGCCAAGGGAGTTGTCAAGGTAATCAACACGCCGGAAGAAATGAAGAAGATGAAGAAAGGCGATGTGCTAGTTGCGCACGCCACCAACCCCGACATCGTGCCGGCAATGAAACTCGCTTCAGCCATAATAACCGACCTCGGAGGAATAACCTGCCATGCCGCGATTGTTTCCCGCGAACTCAAGATACCGTGCGTAATAGGAACCAAAGTGGCCACTTCATGGGTTAAGGACGGCGACCTCGTGGAAGTGGATGCGACACACGGTGTCGTCCGTAAACTTTCTTAAGCCGCAGAACCACTGTTTTCACATGGAAAAGTTCTCTTTGTGGGAGGAAATACACGAAAGCAGCCACACCATGCTCGGCGGGTACTACGAGTACCTGAACAAACAGCTCGAAAAACACGTGGAAGACAAGGTGGATGGCGTTTTGGTTGCCAGAAACGGCGTCATCGAGAACTGGGTCTGCGAAGAGGACTGGCAAAGAGCCGGAAAAAAGATTTTCAACAGGCTGCTCAAAGAAGAAGCGTTCAGGAAGGAATGCAATGAAGAAACACTGGAATACATCGGCAAGGCCAAGTCATTTGCAGCTTCACTACCGAGCAACCCTTCAAAACTAAGCAACTGGGAACTTTCAAAACTCCTCGGCGAATACGGCCCGCTTTTTCTTGTAGCGCACGCAACAGGCCAGATGGAACAAGTGGCAGATGCGAACAACAACTACATTTCCGATTACCTCGCCGGATACATCAACAAAAAAGCGGAAGGAAAAAACATCGACTCCGGAAAAGCATTCTCCATCCTCACCACTCCGCTGAAGCCAACTCTTGCGCGGAAGGAAGAGCTGGCTTTGGCGGAAACAAGTTCGGAACGGGAACTGGAAGAGCACGCGAAAAAATACGGGTGGATGTGGTTCAACTACGAAGGCCCCTCGCCAGGAATCGGGTTCTTCAAAGAAAGAAGAAACAAGATAAAAAACCCGGAAAAATTCACCAGCGAAAAACAAGAAGAAAAGGAGGAAATCAGGAAACAACAGGAAGAACTCGAAGCAAAACTGGAGTTCGACGCATTTCACAAGACGTTCTTCGCCTATGCGCGCGACCTTCCCTGGTTCAAGGCGGAAAGGAAGGACGCCATGTACTTCCTCTGCTACAAGATGACCCCGCTTTACAAGGAAGGCGCAAAGAGGTTGGGGGTTTCGCTTCACGAGTTCCGCGCCTTCCGTCGCATGCATTGACGGAAAAGAAAAACTTTACGTCGGCATGGAAGCGGAAAAATTCGTTGACGAAAACAATTTGGTCGCGGTTGCTTTGGCAGAAGACGAGCTTAGGGGGCACTGCGCCTGCCCTGGAAAAGTCGCCGGAACAGTCAAGATACTCAACACCGCTTCCGAAATGGGCAAAGTCAAAAAAGGCGACATACTCATAACCTCGCAAACCAATCCGAACTTCCTGCCGGCGATGGAGCGTGCCGCAGCATTCGTGACCGATGCGGGCGGCCTGACATGCCACGCGGCAATAGTGGCGAGGGAGATGAGGAAACCGTGCATAGTAGGCACACGCACGGCAACCAAGACATTCAAGGACGGGGACGTTGTCGAGGTAGATGCCACTCATGGCATCGTAAGAAAAATCAGGTAGGCCTCCGTTTTATCGTTTTTACCATTAACGATACCTTTTTAAATAATCGTTTTTATAAAAAACGATATGGAAACCGAGTACCTGCAGGCCCTGCAGAAACAAAACGTATGGTGGGCGGGAAAAATAGAGGACGACCCGCACCTTGCCGAGTGGAAAAAACACGAAAAACGCTGGACGCCATTCGAATTGGAAGAACTACCGCTGACGCCATTCTCGCTCAATATGGTGGTTGGACCGAGGCAGTCGGGAAAAACGACACTCATAAAAAAGGCGGTTGAAAAGCTCGTTTCGGCAGGGGGCGTAAAACCGAAGACGATACTCTACGCGCGATGCGACGAAATAACGGATAACATCCAGTTGCGCAAAGTGGTTGAAACCTTTTTCGCGTATGCCGGCACAAGCGAGACCTATATTTTTCTTGATGAAATAACCGAAGTCAAGGGGTGGGAAAAGACGCTTAAGGGGTTCATAGACGACGGCGACTTTAAAAAAGCCGTGGTTACTATAAGCGGCTCCAACGCGCTCCAACTCCAAAAAGGAGGCGAACTCTTTCCCGGAAGAAGGGGGCACGGCAAAGACGTTCGCGTTCTGCCCCTCTCGTTCCGCGAATTTCTCCTGGTTTCCGACCCCGAACTTGCAGGCAAAATACCGAAAATCGAGGGATTGGAAAAGCTGCCGGTCAACAAAATCAAGGAAGCGCTGGTGTTCAACAAACAGCTGCAAAAAAGCTTGTACGATTATTTCAATTGCGGTGGCTTCCCGTTGGCCGTCCTCTCCTACCTTAGCGATGGAAAGGTGGCCGAAAGCGCGAAAGAAGCGTATAGGAGTTGGGTCGTTGGCGACATCCTGAAGAATGAAAAAAGCGACGTAATTGCCCGCGAAATAATCAAGGTAGTCCTGTCGAAAGCGCCAACACCAGTAAGCTGGGAAGGCGTGAGCCAGGAAACCTCGATAAAATCGCCGCCAACTGTAGCGTCCTACATAGACCTACTCGACAGGCTCTTCGTCGTGCTCCCCATGTACGCAGTCAACCCTTCAAAGGCAACCAAAGAGTTTGCCAAAAACAAGAAGCTTCACCTGCAGGATCCGTTCTTGTGGAACCTGATGGAGGAGTGGTGCCTACAGCCAATTGCACACAAAACAGAGGTGATAGCTGAAGCAACACTTGCAGAACACGTCGCCAGGTTCTTGCTCAAAAAATACGGCGGCAGACGGCTGAACGATTACGTCTCATACTGGAGGAATGGATACGAGATCGACGTCATCGCGCACACCCGGGAAGGAGGCCTGCGGGGGTTCGAGATGAAGCTTACCGACAGACGACAATCATTCGCACAAAAAGTTGGCCCTATAAAGAACCTCGTTTACGTGTCGAAAACTTTTTTCAACGAAAAGAACCCGACAGCCATCCCGCTGGCTGTGCTTCTTGCGATGCTGTAACGCCAAAACGGCCGCAGTTGACACCGTTCCAAGGGAACTGAACAAACCGCGCTATAGGCACAAAATGCGACAAAACGGCCCCGTGGACGCAACCAAAGGAACCGTTCGCAAGCTCTCATAGGCAAAGAAGTGCGCTAAAATTTTATCTTCTTCCTCACGAAATTCAGGAACTTTTCGGCAAAGGCGAGCGCGTACTTCGCTTCGTACTCTGTTGTTTTACCCGACCCTCCCCGGACGGAAGCCCGGAGTACAGCACCCAAGCAAATCCGCAAGGGCGGATTTGCTGCATACGACAAACCACTCGATGGTTTGACACGAAAGGCGGCTGCCGTTTGCTGCCCCACAAGACCCTCTCCGCGCCGTTCCCGGGGGGAGAAGCCGGCAATAACGAAAATGCGCGCGTTACGATTTGCTAGTAGTTATTTTTCTGGCACAAAAACGCTACAGGTAGCGTTGTTTGCCTTAACTGTACGCAACTGATTGTGTCCGCGTTTTTTCGCATTGAGGGTTACCAATGAGTGACTTCTGCTTTTAAAGCCAGCACATAAAAACCGTGTGCAGTCCCCAACCGAAAAATTTTTCGTCTCCAATACAGTAGGTAGATTGGTCTTTC
>JACROM010000012.1 GCA_016214445.1 Microcaldota archaeon | reverse complement strand
TTCTTTCGCCGCGCTTTCCTTCAACACCGCATCCGATTCACTCCAGGCTTCTTGAATCAGCTTCTTTGCAAACGCCTTAGCGTATTCGATGGAACCAGTTTCCTTCATTATAGTTATTGCTTCAACCGTGAGTTTTTCGTCGCTTGTATGCATTTCAAGTATTGCCTTGAGCCTGCCAGCTTTTTCACGTGAAGCATTTCTGAGGCAGTGGATTACTATCAAGGTTCTCTTGCCTTCGTGAATGTCCTCTCCAAGCCCTTTTCCTTTCGCGAACTCCTCGCCAGTGAGGTTCAGGAGGTCATCCTGAATCTGGAATGCAATGCCAATAGACTCAGCGTATTTGCCGAGTTTCTCTATCTGTTCTTCAGTTCCTCCACCAAAAAGTGCACCTAGCTTGGCGCTCATTCTTGCGAGAGTGCCCGTTTTAAATGCGCACATCTGCAGGTACTGGCTTTCAGTTACATTCTCCGCTTTTCCACTGTGCCAGTAGATGTCGTATGCCTGACCGACGTGGATGTTTATCATTTCTTGCGCATAGATTTCAAAAGCCTTCAAAAGGGTTTCCTTGCGGTATTTTTCCTTGTTTTTGATTAGTGCAAGCAAAGGCAGGAAGTACATGCTGTTGCCGGCGTTTACAGCTACATCAACTCCATAAATCTTGTGTATGCACGGCTTTCCTCTCCTCAACTCCGATGAGTCTTCTATGTCGTCAACCATCAGCGAGCCATTGTGCACGACTTCAGAGATTACAACCAAATCCTTGACGTTTTCAGGGTCTTTTCCGACCGCTTCCGCAACCAGTAACATTAGGGTAGGCCGCCACCTCTTTCCGCCCCGGTCAAGCAGGTTCCAAATTGGTTCAGAGAGGGCCTTTGTTGCTGCCTCCTCGTCGTAGCTGTAGCGGGCTTTGCCGCAAGTAAATTCAAGGGATTTCTTGTCATATGCCCGGGGAACGTATTTCTCCACCATAGCGTCTATGAACGGCTTTTTTTCAAGCAATACCTTTTCTATATCCGTTTTCATACTCACACCCTCAGTTAAATATATTACCGCATTTCATTAAAAAGAAGCTATTGCAAGGAAGTATTTAAAAAAAAGCGCAGGTATGCAAAACGTTGTTTTTTCAAACAACCTTGAATTTATATCCGTAGGCGAGTATCCCTTCCTTGCCTGCTTCAAAGATTTTCCTGAACCGCATTTCAACAGTGGCTCCTGCCTTCACCTTCTCTTTTTCGGAGTCCACTATCTGAGCCAAGACCCTGACTCCATTACTCAACTCTATTATTGCAAGGAAATAAGGAGATTCGTTCTCGAAACCCCTTGGCGCGGAGTGCACCTCCGTAAAGGCATATATCCTTCCGTTTTCAGGCATTTTCTGGAGTGCAAGCTTTCCTTTCCTCCTGCACTTTGGGCAGACCTTCCGCTGCGGGAAATAGCTTGCGCCACAGGTCTGGCAAACGCTTCCGACCATGCCGTATCTTTCTGGAATCTCTCTCCAAATCAGTGAGCTACTCGGGCTAACCATTTCAGTCACCCCTCTTGAAGACATGGACAACAGTTGTCGCACCACTGCCTCCCACGTTCTGGGTCAAACCGATTTCCGCGTTCTTCACCTGCCTCTCTTTCGCTTCATTCCTGAGCTGCCAAAAGATTTCACAGGCTTGTTTTACTCCAGTTGCTCCCACAGGGTGGCCGCATGCCTTCAATCCTCCTGAGGTATTAACCGAAACCTGGGAATTCAATGCAGTCTCGCCTTCTTCAACAGCCTTTCCGCCATACCCTTTTTCAAAGAAACCGAGGTCCTCTATCGCCAGGATTTCCGCTATGGTAAAGCAGTCATGGACTTCTGCGACATTCACTTTTTTTGCATCGATTCTCGCTTGCTTGAACGCTTCAGCTGCAGCTATCTTTGTAGCCTTCATTTCAGTCAGTTTCTCCCTGCTTGCCAAAGCAAGTGCGTCGCTTGCTTGAGAACTCGCGATGATTTCAATAGGGAGATCGGTGAAACCTCTGGCTTTCTCGCTGGCGCATAAAATGACTGCAGCTGCACCATCTGTTATTGGAGAGCAGTCCAAGAGCTTCAGCGGCGTAGCCACATAACCCGAATTCATGACTGCCTCAACAGAAATCTCGTTGCGGAATTGAGCATATGGGTTCAAAAAGCCATGCTTGTGGTTTTTGACTGCTACTGCGGCAAGCTGTTCCTCGGTTGTCCCAAACTCTTTCATGTGCCTGTTGGCCATCAACGCATAGAGTGCAGGAAAGGTCGCTCCATTAAACAACTCCCACTCCTGGTCGCCTGCTCCACCCAAAGCAATGGCAGCATCCTCAGCACCAATGTCAGTCATCTTCTCCACTCCACCGACTGCAACGATGTCGTATGCTCCAGATGCAACCGCGAGGTAGCCCATTCTCAGGGCAACCCCGCCGCTTGCGCACGCTGCCTCCACCCTTATGGAGGGAATGGGATTCAAACCCAGCTGGTCAGCCATCAAAGCCCCGATGTGTTCTTGCTCGATGAATGTTCCGGAAGCCATGCAGCCCCCGAAAAGCGCTTGAATGTCTTTTCCTTCGAGGTTTGCGTTCTCCAACGCCCTCACGCCCGCTTCGACTATGAGTTCCCTGAAGCTTTTTTCCCAGTGCTCTCCGAACTTCGTCATTCCTGCGCTGATTATTGAAACGCGCCTCATGAGTCTCCACCTTCAATTTGTTCTAAACATCCTTGAGCTTCCTCCTGTGCTTTACGTAAGTAGCATAGTCCACGTACTCCTTTTCCTTTATCATGTTGAAAATGGTTTCCTTCGGTCTCTTTCTTTCAGCCTCCTTCGTCGCCTTGAACGACAACGCGTCTGCACCAGCCCCGCTTCCGTAGGAAACAACGAGAATGCGTTCGCCTTCTCTCGCTACATCCAGTATGCTAGCCAAGCCAATGAACGAGCACGCGCTGTAGGTGTTTCCAATAAATGGAGTCACGAGTCCCTGCTTTAGTTTCTCCTCCTCAAAACCCAGGATCTTGGCTGCCTTCAAGGGAAACTTTGCGTTCGGTTGGTGGAACACAACGTTGTCAAAGTCTTTGGGTTCTAAACCAGTTTTGGCGAACAAACCCTTGGCAGCGTTGATGACGTGCCTAAAGTAAGCTGGTTCTCCAGTGAACCTACCTGCTGCCTGCGGGAATTCAGCTGAGGGTCTCCTCCAAAAATCAGGCGTATCCGTTGTATAAGAATAGAATTCCTCGAAGTCCGCAATAACTCCTTGGTTTCCCACTATCACCGAAGCCCCGCCGCCTCCAGTTGAAAACTCAAGTGGATCGTTCGGTGAACCCTGAGCGGTGTCAGTTCCAATTGCGAGCCCGTATTCGATCATGCCGCTGGCGACCATACCCAAACAACACTGCATTGCAGTTGTTCCAGACTTGCACGCGAACTCGAAGTCTGCTGCAGTCAACTCCGGCGAAGCCCCTATGGCATCCGCAACAGCTGCTGCAGTCGGCTTCACTGCATATGGCTTGCTTTCCGAGCCCACGAAGACGGCACCAATCCTTTTTGCATCAACACCCGAATTTTGAACAGCTCTCCTCGCGCTTTCCACTGCCATCGTAGCAGAGTCTTCATCAATAGCAGCGACTGCCTTCTCCTTTATCCCAAGGCCTTCGGTGATTCTCTTCACATCCTTTCCCCAGACTCTCGCAATCTCTTCTACCTTAATCCTCCTCTTCGGAATGTAAGCGCCGTATCCAACGATTCCAATTCCTTTCACGAAATCACCAAAAGCTTTCCGCATTAAACATGATAACCTGCTAGCCCAATAGATTCTG
>JACROM010000011.1 GCA_016214445.1 Microcaldota archaeon | reverse complement strand
CGTGCTACAAAGAAAGCATCACTACAACATCAACCGCAAGAAAGTCCTGAAAATCATGCGGGAGCAAGGCTTGCTGGTCAAAAAACGCGTGTTCAAGCCGCGCACGACCAACTCGAATCACGACTTGAAAAAGTATCCTAACCTGGTGAAGGAGCTGGTGGTGACGAGGTTGAATCAAGTGTGGGTGGCGGACATCACTTACGTCTTGGCTGACGGCAAGTTCTGTTACTTGGCCACCGTGCTCGACCGTTTTTCGAGGAAGTGCTTGGGTTGGGCGCTCGGCAGGACGCTGGAAGCCGACCTGACTTTGCGAGCCTTGAACATGGCGTTGAAAACCAGGAAAGGCGCGGACTTGAGCGGTTGCATACATCACTCAGACGGGGGAGTACAGTACGCCTGCAATGACTACGAGGCATTACTCGAAAAGAACGGTTTTCGAATCAGCATGAATGAGGACGGCGACCCGCGAGAGAACGCTTTTGCGGAGTCGTTCTTCAAGACGGTCAAGTACGAGGAAGTGTACTTGGGCGAGTACGAGTCGTTTGAGGAAGCGGAGGTGAGCATCAGGCGGTTTATCGAGTGGTATAATGAGGAGCGGTTGCATTCGTCCATCGGCTACAAGTCGCCGGACGAGTTCGAGGGAGAAAGTTTAATTAGGGCAGTAGCTTAACTTCATGTAGCGAAATAGGGGTGCACTCCACCTTGAGGAGTTACGGTTTCAAACAATTTCTCAAAATCCGGTCATAGTGAACCTGTTCGTTAACCACGGCTTGCAAGAATGCGCACATATTTCACTAGCGAAACAGGCTGACTTTTTGCTCGTTGCTCCAGCTACGGCAAATATAGTCGGCAAAATAGCGAATGGTATCGCAGACGATATGCTCTCGACAACCATTACGGCCGCCTCATCGCCGGTTATTTTGTGCCCCGCGATGAATGATAAAATGTGGATGAATCCAATTGTGCAGGAAAATGTGAAGAAACTCAAAAAACTCGGGTATCATTTTGTTGAACCCGAATATGGGAAAATGGCCTGCGGCTGCAAAGGCATTGGAAGATTAGCCGGTATAAGATCAATTGTTGATAAATTAATCGAGATTGATACAGGGTGAAAAAATGCAATATGACGTTGCGATAGTGGGCGCGAGCTTTGCAGGGCTTGCTGTTGCAAGCAAGCTCGGCGGAAACAGCCTGCTCATAGACAGGAAAGAGATAGGCAGCCATCAGGCATCCGCGTGCGGCACTCTTGTCAAGACGATGGAGGCCGTGGGCTGCGAAAATTCCATTCTCCAGACGTTTGACGAGGTAGCCCTCCACGTCGGGGACGCCGAGATTACAATACCCGTTCCCGACAGGTTTTGCACCATCGATTACGAGAAGTTCTGCAAGACATTTTTCAAACGGAGCTCTGCTAGCTTTGTAAAGGCAAACGCTCTCGGTGTCAAGAACAATGAAATAATCACTGCAGACAAGGGGAACTTCAAGGCGAAAATACTAGTGGATTGCTCGGGATGGTCAGCTGTTCTTGCAAAAGCCATAGACCGCGATTACGTGAAAAACGACATGATGAGCTTTGGCATAGAAACAGAAGTGCCCTTCGAGGACGACAAGCTCAGGTTCTTTCTGGACAACGGCATAATAGGCAACGGCGCCGCATGGCTTTTTCCGGCGGGAAAAAAATCAAGGTTCGGCGTTGGCAGTTATAAAGGCGAAACAAGACTGGTGGAAAACCTGAAGGCCCTTACCGACAAATACGGCGTAAGGATAGGAAAAATTCATGGCGGATATTTTTGTTATTCCCTTAAGAGGCCGTGCGTGGGAAACGTTTTTGTTGCGGGATGCGCAGCCGGACAAACGCTTCCCCTTTCCGGCGAGGGAATAAGACGATCCATCATATTCGGATTGAAATGCGGAGAGGTCCTGCAGCAGGTTTTGGACGGGAAACTGCCCGCGGAAGAGGGGAGGAAAATATACGAAGATTTTGCATTGAGGTATAGAACGCATTACCAATATCTTCTCAAACTCCAAGAAAGCCTGCCGAAAATAGCCCCGTGGCAGATAAAGCTTGCGGCCCGGTTGCTTTCTTTCAAACCGATAGGGACGTATTCCTTTAGGGAATACGAAAAGATATAGTATCGTGCAACGTCTCCGTCGCGACCAACGCGCTGATGAGGCACTTCAAGCCGTCGAAGAAAGTGTGACCGTCAGGGGCGTCGTAGTCTTTTTGCTATGATTTCACTCGCCGCTCTTGAGCGCGTCGTAAAGCTCCTTTGCAAGCGAGATCAAGTTCGTCTTGCCTATCTTTTCCACGTTTATCAGCCCTTTCCTTTCAAGCTTGTCAAGGGTGCGGTGGGCCTTGAGGCGGGTGAAACCCTCGAGACGGGACAACTGCGACTGGTAAATGGAGTTGTTGTGCCTTACCAGCGCGCCTACAACCTTCGCTTCTGATGGCTCGAGGCTCTTTAGCAGCAGGGTGCCGGTGATGCCTGACTCCTTACGCTGTTCCTCAACCGCCTCGCTCAGCAGGTAAAACACACCTGCGCCGGAAAGCAGGCCCGCAATTGCCACTATCACCATAAGTTCGAGATGAAAGAAAACAAGCGGCGCCAGTATTAACGGCATGCCGCGGGAGTCAACAGAATAACGGTACGTTATTACCAGCACTAGCAGCAGGAACACGCCAAGCAGCGATATTGCCGTCAGCACGCGTTTTCTCATCGGCAACTTACGCAGGTCTACCATGTTTCACTTATGGGAAACAATGCTTTTATAGCAATGCGTGGAAATAAAACGACGAAATAGCCACGCATCGCTATCTAGTGAACAGCGCAAAAGTTTCGGAAAACTTTTGCGGTTCACTATAACGGTTTCTCTCACTGAAAACATTGTTTCATTAATTGATATATATTGTTTCAAGGAAGAGAACTTAAGGGTTACGCACAAAGCGGAACCGAAGTTTCATTAATTGATATATATTGTTTCAAGGAAGATGAGGTAGTTTCCGCGGAAAACGCGGGTTTGGTTTGAGTGGTGTTTGAAATGGAAAAGTTGACTTTGCTTGCGCTGGTCGGGATAATAGCTATAACAGCTGCTGCGCTGGTTGGATTCAACGCAATGTTTCCTACGACAAATTCGGCGGCGGAAGGCGGCCAGAACATGAACTTGCAGGGAACAATCCAGGACGTGTACTTGAAGGCCCGCGCTGACGGCACTTACGACAAAAACGAAATCAGGGTGAAGGCGGGAGTGCCGGTAAGGCTGCATTTTTCAACGGAACCGCGAACTGGTTGCGGGCAGGAGCTTGTTGTCAGGGGGCTCAACGTAAGGGTTCTCGGCTATCCGGACCGGGATTCAGTAGCAGAGTTTACGCCAGACGCGCCAGGAAGGTATTCTTATTCCTGCGGCATGGGCATGTGGGAGCCTGGCGCCATAGTGGTTGAAAAGTAAGGTGGCTAACATGATTTTGAAAGTAAAGGGGATGCATTGCAAAAGCTGTGAAAAACTGCTTAAGATGGCGATAGAGGACGCAGTTGCAGGCGCAGTAGTGGTGAAGGCAGACTACGGAAACGGGCTGCTTGAAGTGGACGCGGACGAGTCCAAGGTGTCGAAGATACGGCAGGCAGTGGAAGCTGCCGGCTTTAAGATGGCTGGCTGACACGGGCTCATCGGCCTTGCCGGGCTTATTGGGTTAGTGGTGGTTCGTATGAAGTATGAGCTGGAGTTGCACGGGATGCATTGCGAGTCGTGCGGAAAAATTGTCGAACGAGTTGTGTCAAGGCACGCCGGGGCAAAAGTGGGGGGCTTTAGCGCCGACAAAAACACGGTGGTGCTTGAGTGCGGCGACGGGCAGCTTCCAGCGATACAGGCCGAACTTAAGAAGCAGGGTTACCAGCTCCTTCTTCCCGGCGACAAGGCGGAGGATGGCTACGAGGCAGGTTCCCTCAAACGGGGTCTGGCTTTTGTTTCTGATGTCATAAGGGGGGCGCCAGGCTTTTCAGTTGAACACCGGCTCTTTAGGCATTCCTTACTGTCCTTTTTGGTCATTCTAGCGGTGCAGGCTTTGTTGTACGCACTTGTTTTCCGCTCGATCCCGAAATTTTTGGACTCTTATTGGAGCGTCGCCCTTTTGTCGGCTGTTTCGGCGCCCATGCTGGTCGCAGGTGCTTATCACGCGCAGGTATTCCGCAAGAGGACCGGCTGCATGACCGGCATGATGATTGGCATGACCTTCGGGATGGCCGCGGGTTTTATCATCGGCGCGTTCGCGGGCGCGACAAATGGGATGTTCGTGGGCAGTTTGGTAGGCGTATTCGCGGGCATGGGCTTCGGCTACATTACAGGCAGGTGCTGCGGCGTGATGGGCGTCCTGGAGGGAATGACGGGCGGGCTGATGGCCGGGACAATGGGGGCGATGCTGTCGGTGATGATGGTCTACGACCACCTCATTCCGTTCCTGTTCATCCTCACAGGAATAGAGATAGCGATAATGTGGGCGTTCAGTTACATGCTTTACAAGGAATACGGCAGCATCAAGGAAAGCACGTTGGGCGAGAACGCACTCGCTTTTGTGGCTTACGCGCTTGCACTCGACTTGGCCCTCACATTCGTTTTCGTGTTCGCGCCCAAAGCGGGCGTGGTTTTGGGTCGATGAAATGACGAAGGTTGAATTGAGCACAGGCGGGATGCATTGCGCGTCCTGTTCGGCGCTCATCACGAAGGCGTTCGCGAAAACGCCGAGAATCAGGAACGCGAAAGCATGCGGGGTAGGTGAGATACACTGTAGCGCTAAGCACCCGGACATGTTACGTGATTTCAAGAAACATGCAGCTCAATTCGAAGCGCGAATAGAAGAAACTGAGCCGGGTGCAATATAGCGCACTTGCCCAAATCCGAGAAAAAAACAAAAGGTAAGGGGTTAGTTTTCTAGGCAAAAAATGTCAAATTTACCTCGTAAAAAGGCAAAAAATAGAGCAATGCACAAAAAAGTACATTTCCCTCTGAAAATGCCTACAAAACTAACCGGATACAACAAAAGGTTTTGGTAATGACCGCAGGTGGCACATAAGGTAAGACCCGCCAAAAAACCCGGAACCGAAAACGCGCGCCACTTAACCTTTTTATACTACGGTTCAGTAACAATAACATGCCTTCAGCCCGTTGGTTTTTGCTCGCAGTTTTCGTTTCAAGCGCGCTGGCGGTCACTGTCTCAACAGCCAAAAACAGCTCAAGCGTTTTCGTCAATCTGCCGCAAGGCTGGGATTCGCCCAAGGAAAGCAGCGAGTTTACCTGCCCTGAAAACTGGTACCGGGACGCTGATTTCGAAGGAAAAGTGCACTGCGCGTGTTCCCCGCCCTGCAAGGACTTTATTTCAGATGGAAAAATAGGGGTGAGCACACGCGCCCCTAACGCGTCAGGGGAATACGCGTGGAAAATCTTGGCCTACGATTCTTCAGGCAAGGTTGTTTACGAGGAATCGCCCATAGTGAAAGTGGAGAACCCGCCTGACCTGCAGATGACAATCAACGGAGCGCTAGCGATGGTGGAGAACGACAAAATAGTGCTGAACGCGGTATTGGAGAACAAGGGCGAAGCTACTGCGGGCGCAGTAAACTTCTCGCTCAAGGTTCACACTCCCGAAGGCTACGACGTCACCGACAAGTTCAAGTTCACTCTTCCTGGCCAAGCATCAATCGAAGGAAGCCACAAATTCAGTTTTGACTTGGTGCTTTCAACGGACTCCGCGCCCATAGGCGAAAAAATAATTGCAATAGGCGGAGTGGGCGAGGACGAGAACTCGAAGAAAACAGTAAGAGGGAGCGGAACGCACAACATCACCGTGAGCAAACCAGCTCTTCTCGGGGTGCTTTCCGTCAGCTCGCCGGCAATAATTTCCAAGGGGCAGCTTTTCGAGCTCGGAGTGCTCATGAGAAACGACGGAGGGGTTCCGGCTGAAAGGGCAAATGTTACTGTTTATGCGAAAAAAGGAGAAACCATCAGGTACGTCGGCTCCGCAGTTGCCGGAACAGTTGAACCGAGCGGTTTGCAGAAGGCGTTCATGAACGTCTCTATTGCGGAATCCGGCTCGTACGTGCTTGAACCGAAAGTGTCATTCATAGAAGCCTATTCGGAAAAGATTAAGGATGCTGCCACCGCCGCAGGAATACTCGCCAACCCAGGAATCCTGGTGCAGGAGCCTGCAAAACTTGAAGTCTCCCTGCTGCCTGAAAAATCCGAGGTCTACACCAACGAGGAGCTGCGCGTCAAGCTCAAAATAGCCAACGCGGGAGAAGCCAACAGCATGGGAACCAAGGTGGTTTTCGGCAAGGCAACAGGCGGATGCGAACTCGTTGGCGCAAAGGAGAACATAGCAGGCGTGCTTGCAGCGAAACGGGAAGCAGAACAGGAGTGGGTTTTCGCAACAGGAAATGAAGGCGGGACGTGCAAGCTCTTCTTCCAGGCAAGCGGCTCGGACGCTAACTCCGGCGAAACTGTTTTCTCGAGGGTTGTCGTCGAGGACGTTACGGTGAACGCGAGGGAAAAGGCCTCTTTCAACGATATCGGAGTGGACTTCTTCCAGAAGGGCGGCGAGTGGTACGCCCTGAAGCCTTTGAAGGAAAAGGATTGGGATTTCGCTTTGGGCCCGAACAGCAAGCTGAGCGTTTTGGTGGAGAAGATTGCCGAAAAGCAGGACGCCATTGAGGCAAGGCTGCGTTCTCTTGAAATAACGCTCGAAGCGAAAGCAGCAGAAATGCAGGGCGGCTCTGTAAAGTCTGAAGTGACTGTACAGTTGCTGAAGCCTCCCTCGAAAGACGCTTCCGTTGATTTGAAGATTTTGCCTCCTACTGAACAGAACGCGCTGAAGCTTACAGAGATTTCGGGCGTCGTGCTCAAGAAGCCTCTTGCCTTGGTGAAAGTGGACAAGACGGATTTGAAAAACAACGTGGACATTGATTCCGCGAACGTCAAGGTCGAAGTTGAAAAGAAGGAGGTTGACTCCACTGGCGGACCCGACAACGTGATAATGGTCCGCGAAGACCAGGGCGAATACTCGATTCTTCCGACGAGGCTGTTGTCGCAGACCGCCAAGACGTATGTTTTCGAGGCGTTCAGCGAGAACGGTCTTTCGCTTTTCGCTCTTTATTCAGTTGAGCAGATAGTTCCTGAAGAGAAGGTTTCGCCCGCAACAGGCAACATAACCGCGTCCCAGTTCTTCGACAAAGGCTACCTGGCAATTCTCGTGGTGGTAATCCTGATGGCCGTGTTCGCGGTCATCCGCATGACTAAACGGAAGTCCGGCGGCAATTCAGGAATACTGGACCTTGAAACCAGGCCGCGCCAGCCGCAGCCTCCTGACCTGCCTCCGTGGGAAAAACACAGGATTGACAAGTCCAAGAACCTGCCGGAAGACGTCTGAATGGCAAACCTTATAAATACCAAAAACCAGAAATGGTAGGGATAGAAAATGGCATATTTGGTTTTGGATAAGGCGGGCCGCACAGTGTTCCCCAAGAGCTTAAGGGAGCAATTCGATACGAACGTGTTTGAAGTAACGGCCACAAAGAAGGAAATCGTGCTTAAACCTAGGGAAA
>JACROM010000027.1 GCA_016214445.1 Microcaldota archaeon | reverse complement strand
CAAGGTTCTCGTATTCAGCCGCGGAAAACAAAGGCTTAAAACCCGCAAAGAAGCTAAAAACTACATTAGTTATTTCCTCTGTAGGATGGGTGGTCATAACTCGTTTTACAGAGGCAAATAATTAAAATGCGATAGATGAGATTTTAATTACAGAAGCAGAAAAACAAAAAAGGAAGGCGGATGGAGATGTACGTGAAAATGGACTCGAGACACAGGCTGACGTTACCCCAAGAGGCTGCCGAAATATTCGAAGAGGCATTCATCTCTTTGGAAGTGAAGAAAGACAGAATAGTTTTGAAACCAGTAAAAGAACCGTTCGCGGAACTGTCAGGGCTCATAAAAACAACAACACCCTTCCTGGAACTCAGACGGAAGCTCGAAAAAGACATTGAAGAAGGCAAAGTGGTGCTTTGACTTGTACCTTGTGGAAAGTGACCTAACCTACTCGCTGTCATCTCTCGGGCGACACCACGAAACTGCAAAAGCCATATTCAAGGCCGCCATAGAAAAAACCCTAGACTTGTCAGTAAGCAGCCTATGCTTTCAGGAGATAGACCTGCTGATCAAGTCTAAAATCATAGAGCTCGGGACAACGGAAGAAGAATTTTTCGACTGGACGACCGGAACACTGAAAGAATACGGAATAAACGAAGCTGAAATGAAGCCAGCTGACGCCGCCCAAAGCATCCGCTTCAGAAAAAAATACGGCCTTACCTTCTTCGACTCCTACTATGCGGCACAGGCTTACCGATTACAGAGAACGTTGGTTTCTTTCGACGAAGAGTATGCGAAAGTGAAGGAAATAGAATACAAACATCCGGAAGAAATCCTCGAGGAGCTGGGCTGAATGCAGGCCATAAAAGTCAAAAGCAAAGGAGGCAAGATGCCGGAATACCAGACCGAGCACGCGTCAGGAGCGGACGTATGCGCAAACGAGGAGGCGGAAATAGCGCCAGGGGAAGTGAAACTTGTGGGAACCGGGCTTTTTCTTGAGATACCGGAAGGCTACGAGATACAGGTGAGGCCAAGAAGCGGGTTGGCGTTGAAGCACGGCGTTACGCTTCTCAACACTACCGGAACCATTGACGCGGACTACCGGGGGGAAGTCAAGGTAATCATGGTGAACCACGGAAAGCAGGCGTTCAAGATAAAGAAAGGCGACAGGATAGCTCAATTCGTAATGCACAAGGTGGAAAGGGCTGATTTTCAGGAAACCGAAGAACTGAAGGAAAGCAGGCGCGGACAGGGCGGTTTCGGTTCAACAGGAGTAGCGTAGAAAAAAATCTCAGACGTTCGCCTTGACCAAACCAAGAAGCACTCCTTTCCCGTTAGCTACTCGCTGACTCGTGGTTTTGATCAAGCCAACCCTTTAACGATCAACGCATCCAGAAATTCGTTGACTTGGTTTGCGACAGCCTCACGGGAGTACTTGTTTTCCGTAAAAGCAGCGACTTGGAAAGGCCCCATCTGGCTCGCGTTCTTGAATTTGTCGCGTATTACCCGGAGGGAATGTTTGAGAATCTTCTCGTTTGCGGAAGTCATCTTTATTCCGGCATATTTTCGATTGAAGTAATCTGCTGCCGGTCTTGGCCCTCCAAGATAGTGCGTCAAGGCGAAAATGTCGTAGGAATCCTTCGGTTTCGCGCGTCCGTCCAATGCCTGTCCTTTCAGCACCATGGAGCCGGCAAGATCTACGACTTTGAAATTGGTCCTTGCTTCGCCATTGTCAGGTAAGACCGTGCTTATTTCCTGCTCGAAGTTGAAGTCGAACGTCAGGCTCAGACCGTCAAAAACAAAGGCTTGCAAGCTGTCCTGCACGTTCTGGAAGTTGACGTACTTTGTTCCTTCTTTTTCGCAAAGGAAGTCCAAGTGGATCTCGTATTCCTTGCCATCAACGGGCGACCTGACGATTCGAGAATAACGAAAAGGGTTCTCGGCAGTGTAGCCGAGGCCGATAATGCTTTTCCGTATCGTGTCGTATTTGGGCATTATCTTCGTCTTCAGCACCAAATCAATATCGATGCTTCCGCAGTGGGAAAAGTAGCCTTTCGTGATGAAGTATGGCGCCCAGCCGCCGGTCAGGACCATGTCGTCGTGGTAGCGCTTGAGCGACAGGCCCAGCTCAAGCAACGCGGATTTCGATGCTTCGGTGACTTCTTTCGCGTACATTTCAAGTCAGCCTTTTTGTTCTTTCCATCTCTTCTCTATTACCCTTAAAACCGCTTGGGCGGCTTCCTCGCCCCGTCCGGGATAATTGAGCAGGTCAACGTAAAGCTGCACGTCTGAAACTACCTTGACGCCGTCAATTTCCCTGGCGCCATAGAAAACTCCCGGGCTTTCAGCGATGGCAAACCTCACATTCCCGTTCTTTTCAACTGGCATCAGACCAAGGCGTTCCGCCCATTTTTTTGCGTCTTCTTTGCTTTTTACGTACAAGTGAACGTTGGTCGGGCGGACGAACGGAGCGGTTAACAGGCCCCCTGCGAGAGTGGCCAAAGCGTATTTTGGTCCTTTCTTTGTCTTGAATTGGCTGAAGAACTTGGTTACGTCCTCTTCCTTCGAGTAATAATCGGCGAATTTGGTGTTGGCAACGAAGTTGTTGACTGCAGCCCATCGCTTGAGCAAGTCCAGCGGGGCCATTATCTTGAGTGCGGATTTCTGGGATTCTCGGAGGGCGAAGTTCTCGCGAATCAGCGCGTTGGCGACTACGGATGCCCATCGCAGGGAAACTTCCGCCTTGCCGCAAATCGCGCGCAAAGTCAACTCCGCGGGATAGTCCACGAGCAACACGCGAATTACTTCGATTGCTTTTCCGGCGAACAAAGTTCTCAATTTATTTTTGTTTACTGAAAGTAAACACCCTCAACTGATTATGCCAAACCGCGAAAGTCTCGCGAGATGATGCAAGCCACTTCGAGTGGCTTGCAACACAGCACAAATCGCCTTCGCGATTTGTGTGGCGTCGCAAATTCCATGCGGAATTTGCGTCGTGCTGCAAACCGACAAGCGGTTTGCATCACTTTCGCGCCGTTTGGTAGATAGCGCCTAGCAAGTCCTTTCAGGACTTGCGGGTCCCACAAATTGCTTGTTGCAATTTGTGCGGAAACCAAGACTATTTCGTCGTATTTTCTTGGTTTGCTATATGCAACTTCCCGCCCATACGCTCGCCTTCCCGCAAAAACACTTCGCGTCTACAGCAAGTGACGCAAATCTTTATACGAAAGAGGCGTCACCTGCTATCTAGTTAGCAACGACGATTGTACAAAAACTTGTGTCGCTAACTATAACCTCCGCTTCGACGCCTTTCGACACGCGAACTGAAAGACCTTCACCAAAAAAACGCCTCCAATTACTGCGATTACAGCTGGCGGGCTGATTTTCAGGAAACCGAAGAACTGAAGGAAAGCAGGCGCGGACAGGGCGGTTTCGGTTCAACAGGAGTTTAACGTCCGCTCAACCAACTTCACAGGGTCCCTCTCGTATATTACCGGAGTTTTTCTTCTTTTGGCAAGCTTCGCTTCCATCTCGCGGATGAACGAGGCGGCCCCGCCGGTCTCCAAAACGCCGAATGGCTTTTCGGTGATGAAAACCAATGCAATCTCGCTGACAGTTCCCCAGCTTCCGTCAATACAAAGAACAGCGTCCGCGTCGTCAACCAGATGAGCTGAGCGCCAAGTGAAGTTCTTCACGCTGCTCCACGAACGGTCGCCGTAAAAGCGAAGCTCGGAAAAACCGGAAAACGGGGAGGAAAAATCTTTTACGTGCTGCTCGCGGTCTGCAGCCGGAGAATAACCAACTGTCTTGGCGCCTTGCGAGTAAGCTGCGTCAACAGCGTAATGAGGCAAGCCAGCGCAAGCGCCGCTCAACACAACATGACCGCGCTTGGCAAGCTCGCTACCCAACTTTTCAGCTGCCGCAACCAAGCCTTTCTCGAAAGGAGGAGTGCAGCGGCCTATGACCGCCACTTTCATAATAGATTTATAACCGCCAAAGCATAAAAACATTGAGTGAATTTTATGACAACCAAACTGCGCCAGCCTATTCTATGCGTTTTGGGACATGTAGACTCGGGCAAAACAGCGACGTTGGATGCCATACGCAACACTAGAGTGCAGGCAAGGGAAGTGGGAGGAATAACCCAGCACATCGGCGCGTCCGAGATACCGCTTGAAGCGATAAAGGACTTCTGCAAGCCCGTACTGTCAAAGCTGCCCCTGACCTTCACCATCCCCGGACTGCTGTTCATAGACACTCCTGGCCACGACGCATTCACCAACCTGAGGAAAAGAGGCGGAAGCGTGGCTGACCTGGCAATACTGGTGGTGGACATCACCCGCGGAATAGAACCGCAGACAGTGGAAGCAATACAAATCCTGAAAGAATACAAGACTCCGTTTCTCGTAGCTCTCAACAAGATAGACGCGCTCGGAGGATGGCAGAACAAGGGCTGCGTTTTCAGCGAATCCTACAAGCAGCAGCGGCCCGATGTGCAGCAGGAGATGGACAACAGGATATACACGCTCATAGGGAAGTTGTACGAGTTCGGCTTCCAGGCAGAGAGGTTCGACAACGCTGCTGACTTCAAGAAACAGATACTCATAGTGCCCGTAAGCGCAAAAACAAAGGAGGGGTTGAGCGAACTGCTGCTTTACGCTGCCGGGTTGGCGCAGAAGTTCCTCGAAAAAAGGCTCACGCTGTCCGAAACAGCAAAAGGCAGCATACTCGAAGTCAAGGAAGAGCGGGGATTGGGCAAAACGTTGGACGTCATACTCTACGACGGAATGCTGAAACAGGGGGAAACCATAGTTTTCGCAACAAAGAACGGGCCCGCTGAAGGAAAAATCAAGGCGTTGCTCAAGCCGAAGCCGATGGACGAGATGCGCGACCCGAGGCAGAAGTTCGACTCCGTGAATGAAGTGGCAGCTGCGTGCGGAGTGAAGGTGTCGTGCGAAAACGCCGACAAGGCACTGGCTGGCTCAAGCGTACTCAGCGGCAACATCGGGGAAGCGAAAAAGAAGATAGAGGAAGAAGTGAAAACCGTACTGTTCGAAAGCGACAAAGAAGGGGTTGTTCTCAAGGCGGACTCGCTCGGCAGCCTCGAGGCGATAACAAAGCTGCTCAGGCACGAGAAGATTCCGGTTAAAAAAGCGAGCATAGGCAAGGTGAGCAAGAACGACATAACAATAGCGTCAGCAATGAGGACCAAAAACAAGAACTTGGGCGCGGTATTCTCTTTCCACGAAGATACGGATGAAGATATAAGGAAACTGGCTGAAGAGGAGGAAGTGAAGCTGTTCGAGGAAAAAATAATATACAACCTCATCTTGAACTACCAGAAGTGGAGGGAAGAGGAAGAGCTCAAAACAAGGAAGCACGCCTTCGCTACGCTGACTTTGCCAGCGAAAATCAGGGTCCTGGTCGGGCATTGCTTCCGCGCGTGCAAGCCATGCATAGTAGGAGTGGAAGTGCTTGAGGGAAGAATCAAAAAGGGAACCGGCCTAATGAACAAAAAAGGCGAAAGCATCGGCACCATAAAAGCAATGCAGGAACAGAAGAGGCCTGTTGAAGAGGCGAAGAAAGGGAAACAGGTCGCCATAAGCATAGACGGCGCGGTTTTCGGAAAACAGGTAACGGAAGAACAAATACTTTACGCCGACGTGCCCCGTGATGACGCGAAAACACTCGAGGACAGATACTTGCAAGCGTTGCAGCCAGGGGAAATCGAGCTGCTGGAAGAGATAAAAAGAATAAAAGGGACAATACTGTTCAAGTAAAAAGGTGGTTTTGAAATGAGTTCGCTAAGCGCGTTAAAGACGACCATGATGCTGACTCTTGCGCTGCTGTTCGGTTTCCTCGCAGCAATAGGCGGCCTAATACTGTACTTTTACGGCCCTTCGCTCGGCATGGGCGCAGGACTGGCCATGGTTCTGCTGTTCGTAATAGCCATGACAGCCATACAGTTCTGGCTTGGGCCCGTAATCATAAAGTGGATTACGCGCATGAGGGAAATAAGCGCGCAGGACTACCCGCAGATACACGCGATGATTGACGAAATCTGCAACCAAACCAGAGTGAAGAAACCCAAAATCTATCTCGTACAGGACGCCTCGCCCAACGCGTTCGCCTTTGGAAGGACGCCCGACGACTCCAACATAGCCATACACGCAGGGCTGCTCAACGTGCTCAACAAGGACGAAGTCAAGGCGGTTGTAGCGCACGAAATCGGCCACATCAAGCACTGGGACGTGGCGGTTATGACTCTGGCGTCCATGGTTCCGCTGCTCGCTTATTACCTAATAGTCCTGTTCGCTCCTCGCGACCGCGACAGGGGACTCGCCGGGGCGATACTGGTTTTCGTGGGGGCTATAGTAGCGCAGTTTATTTCGCAGATGCTCGTGATGTACCTTTCCCGCACCAGGGAAAAGTACGCCGACGCGTTCAGCGCAGTAGCTACACGCAACCCGACAGCTCTTCAGACCGCCTTGGCGAAGATAGGCTACGGAGTGCACCCCGCGCCCTCGGAATCCAGCAGATCGCTCCGGGCGTTCTACATCTCCGACCCGTACGAGAACCCGGGAGGAAAAAGCCTGGGCGAGGAGGTGGCGGAAAGCGAGTCCGTTGAAAAGATTCCCGTACGGGCAGATGAGATAAACCATGCCATTGAATGGGAACGGAAACGCGGCGGATTCGAGTGGTTCTCCACTCACCCGTTCACC
Organism: Microcaldota archaeon; assembly: GCA_016214445.1. Lineage (GTDB taxonomy): Archaea > Micrarchaeota > Micrarchaeia > Norongarragalinales > Norongarragalinaceae > JACROM01. The sequence goes on along the minus strand of JACROM010000027.1, from coordinate 649 downwards.
TACAAGCGCATCGATGCCCTGGAAGCAATTAAAAAGGACATTCAATACGGTAAAATCTCCGTCAAAGACGTTTAGAGGTGTTTTCAAGTGAAGATCGTGTTCAGCGACCCTAAAAATGGAAAATCATTCCAGAAGGAAGTGGACAAGGCCAAGGAAGGCCAGCTGTTCGGAAAGAAAATCGGCGAGAAAGTGTCCGGAAGCATAATCGGCCTGGACGGCTACGAGCTGCAGCTAACCGGCGGCTCCACAAACGACGGCACGCCCATGAGGGAGGATATTCCCGCATCCAAGTACGTTGACGCCATGATAAACTCAGGAGCGGGCATAAGGGCGAAACTGCCGAAAGGCACGAAAGTGAAGAAGCGCGTATGCGGCAACACAATAGCCCAGCACATCGCGCAAATCAACGCTAAAATCACCACTGCCGGAGCCAAAAGCTTGGAAGAGCTCGGTTTCACACAAAAGCCGAAGGAAAAGAAGGCAGAAGGCGAGAAGAAGGAAGGGAAGAACTAATCTATCGCATTTGTGAGTTTACGTCTATAAAGACGTTGCAGTAAGACTCGTTTCACCTCGTGAAGTGAATCACGGATTTTTTCAACCGCCTTACGCATAGTCCAAGCGGCGTTCGACAATCCTCTAAGAGAACGCT
>JACROM010000001.1 GCA_016214445.1 Microcaldota archaeon | reverse complement strand
TTTGAAGGCCTTGGATGTTGTGTATAAAAACTAGGGAAAATTAAGGTAAATAGAAGGTTTAAAAGTCCTGAGAGGTTTAATTCTACCATGGGTCAAGGTCTTGATATAGTTGCTTTTAGCGTCCCTTTATTGGTTGCCTCAACCAAATTTTATGGCGTTGCTGGTCTTGAAGCGGGCATTCTCGGCGCGATACTGGCAACCGTTCTCTATTCTGCTATTGATAAAACGTACTGGGATAACCCTGTTTATTTGTTTTCTTTCACTCTCGCATTGACTCTTTTAGCGGGCTATAATATTTTCCTAGGCCTTGGACAGCCAAGTAATCTCGTGTATCTTATTGGTTTTGCAGTATCCATAACCTTCGTTCCTCTCGTGTTGGTGCTTAAACTTGAAAAAACCTTATTCGCCTCGCCGTTATCGGCTTGATTTGAACAATTTTCTTGCAGTATTCTTTGCATTAGCATTAGGTGCCATTTTGTTGGGAGTGTTTTTTTCTGAAAGTGTAGCTTTCTTGTTTTTTGGTTCTATTCTGATTGTATCTTTTGCTGTTTTTGTCCCTGACAGGATCAAGTCTATTGACTTGAAAAATTTGAAGATAGAGTTCCGAAATGGCAACTGAGTATTGGTTTTTATCATTTGGATTTGAGCAAAACCTCGACTCCGCCCCTCTTTTCAGCTGAAGCATAACGCGGAATCAGGTGGATGTGCATGTGCGGTATCATCCTGCCTGCTGCGGCTCCTTCGTTGACCGCGATGTTGTAGGCGTCCGGGCGGTGCTTTCCGTCGAGGATTTTCTTGGTTTCCTTCAGCGCGTCCATTGCCCCGTCGAGTTCTTCAGGCGCGAGTTCGAAGAATGATTCCTTGTGCGTCTTTAAGATAATCAACGCGTGACCCGGTGACGCGGGAAACTTATCAGGAACGCAGTAGAAGAAGGAGTTCTCGTACAGGAAAGCGTCCTTGTTTTGAGCGAGGTCGCAGAACAGGCAGGTCATCAGTTTCACCTATGCAGGTGAAACATAAACAACGGTGTCGCCGCGCAAAAGGACCGTTCCGAGCTTGCGCTTGGTTTCGCCGTTTTCCAGTTCCTCGGCATTTTCAACGACCAAGTTCATGTGCACGTCGAAAGAAGCGAGAGTTCCCCTGACTTCAACATTGCCCTTGAGCCTCACGAGAACGTTGCTGTTCAGTGCATTGTTCAGTACGTCAAACGGTCTTTTTTCCGCCACTAGAATCACCTTTTCTTAAGAAAAAATCCAAGATAGATTGAATGAGTCCTTTTTTAACCTTTGGCTGCTTGGCCACCACTTGCTTGCCAGCCAGCTTCGACGCCATCTCGCTCAAAGCGCGCACGAACGGCGAGTTGGGCGAGCGGAGCACAACCGGCTTCTGGGAAGCGCTCGCCCTGCGCACCTCTAAATCTTCGGGCAGTTTGGCCGCTATGTCCATCCCCATTACGCCCTTGATGTCCGAATCGCGTATCTCAGTAGGGTCGTTCAGCGCCATGTTGATTATGACGCCAAGCATCTTGGTGCCCCTGCGCTCGAGATAGTTCTTTGCCTTCAGCCCGTCCGCTATGCATATTGGTTCCGGAGTGACGATTACGTACGCTTCCTTGACCGAGTTCATTGCCGCTTTCGCGTCCTGCATCCATCCCGGAGCCGCGTCCAGAAGCACGAAGTCGAAATCCTTCTCCAGCTTCACAACTGCCTGCTTCATCCTGTTGTAGTCAGCTCTCGACAGCTTTTCAGTCGACAGCTCCGCAGGGACGTACTTCATTCCTTCCGGGCCGTCGTAAAGCGCGTCCTCTATCACGTTCTCGCCGCTCAGCACATGATTCAAAGTTATGGGCGTCCTCTCTATGCCCATCATAAGAGCAAGATTAGCCATGGAAACATCCGCGTCAACAACTACGACTTTTTTTCCGGCTTGAGCCAAAAGCAGGCCCAAATTAAGTGCAATGGAGCTTTTGCCTACTCCGCCTTTGCCGGAACAGAACACTATGCTTCTCATGTCTTCTCCTCCGGTGCGGGCAGTTCGGCAGGCGCAGTTTCTTCCCTGTGCAAAGCGTAAAGTTTCCTCTTCAGTTCGGAAGCAGGCGCCTGTTGGGTGTCCTCCTTTGCGAACTCATCCTCGTAAAACCGCGAAAACTCCTTGACCTTGGTGTTCCTCAGGCTGTCCTCGCTCGGCACGAAAACAGCGTCCTCGTGGAAGGCAAGCAGAAGGTGCAGCTGGTCTGCCGTGGCTTCGAATATATCCATTACGCCCTGTTTGGCGGCTGTGGCGTTGAGGAACCTCTTGAAAGCGTTCTCCCCAGCGTACTCCTTTCCGTAAGCGTAGTACTCGTAAATACAACCAACGACCTTGCCCGCGTCCATGAGCACTGTAGCTTCCTCCAGTCCGCGCGTTCCCTTTACGCAAAGCGCCAAATAGCCGGTGAAGCGTTTGGCGTAGAGTTCCAGCACTAGCTTCAGCACATCTACAGACGCGGCGTCAACGTTGGTCTTGAAAGGTTTACCTGCCGGCAAGTTCATTTTAATCTCCGTTCATTACCCTGTGCGGGTTAAAAAGGCTATAGCAAGCCATATTTTTTTCGGCGTCACCAAACGGCTTGTTCGCCCTCATTGGCGCATCCACCTTCAAATAGCAAGCCATATTTTTTTCGGCGTCACACAAACCCCCGTCTCAAAAGCGAACCGCGAAAACGTTGCGGTTCGCTGTATTTTTAAGGGTGGTTTTTCAAGGTATTACAGTATGCAGGCAATAGCTGGCTTCATGAAAGGCAACGGTCTTGACGTGTCGAAAAAACCCGAACTCGCCAAGAGCTTGGTTTCAGGGGTAAGGCACTTCTACCGCGCTCCCGACCAGTTGTACTCGCTCGAAGGCCAACCACGTGATTTGGATTTCGTTTCCTGCCTCGACGGGCTTCTGGACACCAAATACTATCCGGTGCAAATGCGCGAGTGGTTCAACGCGCTCAAGAAGGGCGGCCACCTTGTTGTCCGATTTGAGGAGTACGACAACCTTAAGGTGGGCCAGTTCAAGATGGACTTCGCGCTTTACTTCAACAAATACCTGAAGCTCATCCGCCGTGAAAAGCAAGGCAAGGAGTACACCTACGTCTTCAGGAAAATCTCCGGCAAGCCCGACCCGGATGAAATGGACTCATGGAGCTTCGGCATAATCACGCTCGGCACGCGCAACGAGTGGGTCGAGCAAATGATACGTTCCATAGTGAAACAGAAAATAAAGAACTTTGAAATCATCGTGTGCGGCAAGTACTTCGAGCGGGAAGAGCCGTATGTCCGCTATGTCGAAATGCCGAAGGACGACATCCCGAACCTCACCAGGAAAAAGAACCGGATCTGCGAGGAAGCCAAATACGAAAACATAGTCGTCTTGCACGACCGCGTTGTGCTGGAAGACGGCTGGTTCGAAGGAATGAAAAAGTGGGGCAACGACTGGGATTTCCTCGGCTGCAGCGTGGAGCACAACGGCAACCGCTCTTATGACTGGTTCTCAACCGGCTACCCCACCTATTTGGGCGAATTCGACCAGCAAAGGGCGGCGTTGTTGTACGACGACTGGGACCGCTGGGCAGTTACCAACGCCGGCATCTTCATCCTCAAGAAACGCGTGTGGAACGAAGTGAAGTGGAACGAGCAGGACTACTATCCAGGAAACGACGACATGATATACTGCACCGACCTCGAGAACCGAGGGTTTATTCCCCGGTTCAACCCTTACGCCAAGTGCAAGGCGCTTTCATTCCACGCACTTGACCTGCTCTACCATGAAAAGGACTCTAGGAAAATAGGGAAAATAAAAGGGCCGCTGGTTGAACGCGCTTATTGGGCGGTCATGTCATCACTTTACAAGGCGTTCGTCAACAACCCCTCGCTACGAGGAGTGAGGGACAACTTCGCGTGGAAAGCAGCATCAGGCGCGTTCAAGAAAGCAAGAATGGCGTTTTTGGGCGGAAAGGTAGAGGACAGGAGCTGGTCCAAGGTAAACAAGCAGGAAATAATTTGATTGGAATGGGAAACGATTTTGAACTGGTTCGGGTTTTCACGGGCGGGTCACTTGCCAGGACGCTACTTGTACGCGAGAACGGCGTGTTGAAGGTCAGGAAGGAAGCCAAGAACGAAGGAAATGGTTACGCTTACAACAAACTCCAGCAGCAGGCCGACTGGCTGAAGCACCACCAGCGCCTCCGGCACGTGCCGAAGTTCCTCGGCGAACGCCACGCCGACAGCTACTACTCCTACGACTTGCAGTACTACCCGAGCACCTCGTTCTTCGAGTCCATCCACTCCAAACCACTCGATGACTCCAAGAAACGTTTTTCCGATGTCCTGGATTTCTGCTTCGAAAACTTTTACTCGAATGAAACAACGCAGACTGCCGCGCAAAAGAAGTCGCTCGTGGCGAAGCTTCTGAAGGACAAGCTCTTTGGCAAGGTGCATGAAGCGCTTGCAGCGAACGGCGAGCTCCGCGAGTTTTCAGCGCACAAGAAAATCCACATCAACCAGGACTCCTACGACAACTTCGGCGCCATAACGAAAAAAATCATGTCCGACCCGAAGATTCTGGGCTCGCTGGAGTCGTTCAAGGCAACCGACCTCCACGGCGACCTCACCATAGACAACCTGCTGTGCACCGACGACGGCTTCATCCTCATAGACCCCAATCCCGACAACATAGTTAATACTCCTCTTGTTGACCTGTCGAAAGTGCTGCAGTCTCTTCACAGCGGTTACGAGTTTTTGATAGAGCTTGACGAGTGCCAGGTTCTCGGCAACCAGGTCATATTCAACGCTCAGCTCTCAAGCCAGTACCTGATACTCAACAAGTTCTTCAGGGACCGCGTCGAAGAAAGGCTGGACGAGAACGAACAGAAAAACCTGTTGTTCTACGAAGCGCTGAATTACTCGCGCATGCTGCCGCTGAAGCAAAGGATTAATGACCGGACTGCCCCAGTGTTTTACGCCGTGATGGTGAAACTTCTGAATGAGTTCTACAACCAGCATTAAAGGGCCAACCCCTGTGCGTTACGGCATTGTCGCCAGAGCGCCTGACGCCCTGCAAGGTAGCATTAAGGCTGTAATCTTCGACCTCGACGACGTGCTAGTGTCCACTTCGGAAGCCAACGCACTCGCATACGAGGAAGCGTGCGCGCTCGCAGGCGCTTCATTCAGCCGGGCAGAACTTGAAAAAGCAAAAGGCCTGAACTGGCGCGAGTCCATTCCGCTTTTTTCAGGGGCAAAGGACGCCGAGACCATAAAGAGAATCCACGACCTCAAGGCCGAAGTGTACGAGAAGCACCTGCACGCAGCGCGGGAAATAACTGTTATGTCTTCTCTTGCCCGCGCCCTCGGCTCGAAGAGGCTGTGCGTCGCCACAGCCGCCTCGCGCAAGTGCGCCGAAGCAGTTCTGAAAAAGTTTGCCTTGGGCGGGTTGTTCGAGTTCATAGTGACGAGCGCAGAAGTCGAGAAAGGAAAACCGAGCCCGGACCTCTTCCTGGAGGCCGCGAAACGGTTCGGAGTCAAGCCTTCGGAATGCCTGGTAATAGAGGATTCTGAAAACGGAGTGAAAGCAGCCAAGGCAGCGGGAATGCCCTGCCTTGTGTTTATGGGCAGTGGGTGAAAATGTACGCAGTTGTTTTTGCAGCAGGGGCCGGCACGCGCTTAGCGCCCTACACGCACGGCATACCGAAGCCATTGGTGCCAGTGTCGGTCGGAAAAGGCAGGATAAAAGTGGTTGTTGAACGGTTGCTGGAACAGCTCAAGAACGCGGGAGTCACAGATGTTTTCATGGTCGTCAACTACAAAAAAGACGCAATAATGGATTACTTCGGCGACGGCGGGCGTTTCGGCCTCGACATTTTGTACTGTTACCAGGAACAGTTGAACGGCGACGCCGGCGGGCTCTACCTGTGCAACCGCCTCCTGACGGACACGTTCATCGCAATAGACGCCGACAACTACTACGGCGACGACGACGTGTTCAAGAAAGTGCTCGAGTACCACCAGAAGCACAAGCCAACAGCTACGATTGCAACAACCGAAGTGGACAACGTTTCAAAATACGCGATTGTGAAGCTCGACAAGAGCGGAAAGGTTCTGGATTTGGTGGAAAAACCGTTGAAGAGCGAGTGGGGCAACAACGCAAAGCTGGGGATATACGTCTACGAGCCGGAAATCTTCAAGCACGACCAACGCATCTGTTTGAGCGAAACCGGTTCGTTCTCCAACACCCAACTCCTGAAATCGTTGATTGGCAAAGGCCATGAAGTGCGCGCCACAAAAATCGACGGCTACTTCACCGACATAGGCACGTGGGATAATTACGAGCAGTTAATCAACTGGATTGGGAAGCACGAGAAGTAGTGCGAACCAAAAAGCACGAAAAGTGACGCGAGTAATTTTTTTGAACAATCGAGTAAAAAATTTACTCTTTCAAATTCACTACTTCGTCAGCAGTATTCTTCAGCGCGGCTGAAAAGTCCGGCTCCACTCCTACCACTATAGTCTCTTTTCCGAGAGCTTTCGCCTTTGTAAGAAGCGGCTTGAAGTCGGAGTCCCTTGAGACAACTGCTATGGAGTCGATGTTTTCGTTGAACATGGTGGCTGTAGCGTCCACTGCCAGCGCGACATCAACGTCGCTCGGCACTATGACCGCCTCAAATCCCTGGTTCGTCACCGCCTCGACCAGCTTGTCCGAAGCATACTGGTCCATGAAAACGCGCGCGATCTTGATTTTGCCGAACTTTTCCAGCTTCTTCTTCACCTTGTCCAAGTCAACCCCGAGCTCCTTGCGGAGCATGTTGGGCCCGTCCACGAAGCAGGCCACGTTCCTGTCGTTCCTCCTCCCCAAAACCTTCCTTAGTTTTTCAAGCATGATTCATGTCACCTTATGTCGCGCCTGTAAGTTTTGACAGCTGCCGCCAGTTTTTCCGCGCTGAAAGGTTTCTCCATAGCGCACTTTGCCCCCCATTTTTTTGCCTGTTCGAGGTGTTTTTCGTCGTCAGCACTCAGCGCTATAGATGGCACATAGTGCTCGGTTGCCGCCCTGATTACGCGCGCGCCGTCCGTGTTTCGCCCGTGGTCGGTTATGACCAGCTGTATCCTCCCGTGGTTTCTAATCATGTGGTCTTCCGCGCCTTTCTGCGGCACCCTGACGATATTCTGGCCTTCCAGCACTTTGGCTATTGTTTTGTAAACAAAATCATCGGGCTCAACCACGAGAATATGCGGTTTTTCTATTTCCGGTCTTTTCATTTCACTCATATCCTGAACACTCTCTTTGCGTTATCGTACAATTGTGCTTCCACTTCCTTAAATGGTTTGCCCAAGAGAGCGGAGATTTCCCCGTAAACTTCCTTCACGTTCTTCGGCTCGTTCCTTGCGGGCTTGCCGGTTTTTTCGTCCTTCCATGCGTAGGGCGCGTCAGTTTCCGCCAAAATGAACTCAAGCTGCCCGTTCTTGATGATTGTTGTACGGTCTTTGCTCTTTATGGTCGGCAAAGAGAGGAAACAGCCCTGTCCTGTTGCCTTTGGAGCCAGTTTCTTTTCAAGGAAAAAATGCAAAACCTTGGTGCAATTATAGGACGGCAGCAACTCAAGGACCTTTTCTTCGGCTTTCCGCGTGTGGATTACTGCTGCGAGCGAGTTTTTCTCCGCGAAACCAAGCATTGCTTCCAACACTTCTATTTGTTTCGAAAGCTCCTTTTCGCCGAAATAGTGCTGGTCCAATCCTATCTCTCCAATCGCAGCCAGACGCGCTTTGTTTTCCTCCAGAAACTCCAGGTTGTCTTCGAGGTTTTGTTTGGAATTGAAGGCGTCCAGGCCGCAGGCAGCAAAAACAGTTTTGCCGTCAGCTAGCGCAAGTGTTCTTTTGTTGCTTTCCATGTTGTTGCCGTAACTTATGCATATGACGTTGTTTTCCTTTGCACGGCTAATCACTTCAGAAACGTCCTTTTCGAACATTTTATGCTCCAAATGGCAGTGGGCATCAACAAGCATTTCCATCCCTATAGTTTTAAATAACCGTTCGTGCCTTTAAACCAATAGAATCTGTTTCTTGACGGGTGGGTGTTTATCTTGGGTGACACAATTTTCAGCAGCATGGGCGAACTAAGAGTCGGAAAGTACGTAATCATCGACGACGTTCCTTGCAGGGTAGTCAGCATGGACAAAAGCAAGCCCGGCAAGCACGGGGCTGCCAAGATAAGGATTGACGCCATGGGCCTGTTCGACAACGGTAAACGGAGTTTGATGAAGTCGTCTGACGCGGACGTGCAGGTGCCCATAATCGAGCGCAAGCGCGCCCAGGTAGTAAGCGTTTCCGGCACCATGGCGCAGCTCATGGACCTCGCTTCCTACGAGACCTTCGACGTCACCATTCCCGAGGACATGGCGAAGGACATCGAAGTCGGCAGAGAAATCCAGTACATGGTTACCATGGGCAAAAAGCTTCTGCTTAGGGTTTACGACACGGAATAGTTCGGTTGCAGTTCTCCAGTCGTGAATTCAGGCGCTACAGCACAGGCGCGGGCTTGAGTTTGTGCAGCGCGTTTTTCTTCATTCGTGCAACCTTTTCGACCTTCTTCGCGCCGAATTTTCTTGCCGCCTGTCCTCGTTTTCCCTTTTCGAGCAGAGCCAGTATTCCGTCCAGTTCAACGTAGCGCAGACCAATTTCTCCCTCGTCGGTCTGGCCCGGCCAAAGGCCTGCGGTGGGAGTCTTGTTTATTATCTTTTCTGGAACCCCTGCCTCGCGCGCAATCCTCCACACCTCGGTCTTGTACAACCCTCCAAGTGGAATTACATCGGTTGCGCCGTCCCCGTGCTTCGTGAAGTAGCTCGCGCTTAATTCACTCTTGTTGCCGGTGCCTACAACGAGCGCATCGTGCTGGCGCGCGAAATCGTAAAGCATGACCATACGGGTCCTCGCGAGGATGTTGCCTTTGGCAACGCGGTCTGCCGGCCGAGTTGTCCGTATTATGGCGCTTGCGGCCTTTTTTATTGGAACCAGCTTGTAGTGCGCGCCGCATGCTTCAGCCCAATTGCGCGCGTCCTTCTCGTCCTCGCCGTTCCTGTACGGAAGGTGGTAGGCGTAAACGTTTTTTGCGCCGCATGCTTTCGTGCACAGCCACAATACGAGCGAGGAGTCAACGCCGCCGGAGATGCCTATTACCGCTTTCTTCTTGCCCGCTCTCTTGAAGAAGGCTTTGAGCTTTTTCGTCAGTTCCCGCGTGTTCATACGAAATCAACTGAAAAGTCAATGGTTTCAGCTGCCTTCGTTAGGAAACCAAGGGATATATAATCGGGCTTCAGTTTGGCGTAGTCAGCGAGGTTTTCCAAGCTGATGCCACCTGAAAGTTCTATCTTGATCTTCCTGTTTTTCGAACGGATTTCGCGGACTGCCTTGGCCGCTTCCTTCAACGGAAAGTTGTCCAGCATCACCATGTCCGGCTCCGCTTCAATTGCCTCTATTGCTTCCTCCCATGTTTTTACTTCCACTTCCGCGAATTTTTTGGTCTGTTTCGCTCTTCTAACTGCTTCGCCGATTGAAATGAACATCAGGTGGTTGTCCTTGATCAGGATGGCGTCCTCCAGGTTCTTCCGGTGCGGCCACGCTCCAGCTGCTTCAGCTGCTTTTTTGTCGAAAACGTTGAAGCCCGGAATGGTCTTGCGGGTCAACGCGATTGTAGTGTTGTTTCCGGCAATCTCCTTAGCTTTCCTGCAGAGCGTGGCAACGCCGCTCATCCTTCCCAGAACGTTCAACGCGGTCCGCTCAACCGAGAGAATCTTCCGGTTTTCGCCCTCCACTTCCAGAACCTTTTCTCCTTTCTAAACCTTTTCGCCGTGTTCCTTCAGTTTTTTCGCGACGCAGCCAGCGTGTTCGAAAAGAAAAACCGCTTCCTCCAGTCCCGCAATGATGCAGTCCTCATTTGTTTTAAGCAAAGCTTTGGTTTTCTTTATGGGAATCAGGGACGAAGTTACGTCATTGCCGTAAGCGTCCTCTTCCAGAAAAGAAACGAGTTTTCGTTTTTCCTCTTCGCCCAGCATTTCAACCGACCTGCAGCTCTTTCGAGCGTTTCCTTATCAGCGCTACCGCCGAGTACGCCGCCAGAGCGCTTGTTTTGGGGTTTTCCTCGAACGGGAAATTCTCGCACTTTACCTCGTAGTTTCCGGTTTTGCCCTTGATTTTTATGGTGTGGGTGTTCTTTTCAGTGTCAGGGTCCGAAATTACTTTCACGCGGGTTTTTTCGAAACCTATTCCTGCCAGCGAAAGAGCAGCGGCGACGTTCACGTTCTTCGGGAACTTTTCGCACGCTTCGCTTGCCGGGCCGTCGAACAAAACGGTTTCCATTACGTCCATCCTGCCCAAAGATTTTGGGTTCTTTCTCGTTTCCAGAACCACTTCTTCCGCGCCGCACGCCTGAAGAATGTCAAGCCCGCCGACTGCGCCCGATGGAATCAAGATTTTGTGGTTTTGTTTTTTTGCCTCTTCCCTGAATTCCCCAAGAAGCTTCGCGTCCGTGAACGCGCCGACTGACATTACCATCACATCGACGCTTTTGAGGAAAGGCAACAGCAGCGGGACCGCTTCTTGTGAGGCCGCTTCCACAACAAGCCCGCACCCGTTCAAATCCGCCAAAGGAACGAATTTCACGTTCTTCAGCCCGCTGCTCTTCTTTTCAACATCGTAAACGAGAAACTGGTGCTCCGGAAGGCTTTGGGCTAGGAACGAGCCGATAGAGCCAAAACCAATCAAACCAATCTTCATTTTTGAGTCAGCTCGAACATCTTGTTCAACGCCTTCTGTGCCTTTTCAATTATCTCCTCAGGCAGTTCCACTATTTGCTCCTTCCGCGGCTCCTTCAGTACGCTCAGGATGTTCTTCAGGTTGTTCTTCTTCATGTAAGGGCACAGGTTGCACGTCCCGACGATCTCCTTTTCCGGGAACTCAACACGCATCCTGTCCCCAAGCCCGCACTCCGTGACCAGCATGAACTGCTTCGCATCCGAAGACTTGATGTAGGAAATCATGTTCTCGGTACCGCCCGCCAAATCCGAAGCATCCACCACTTCTGGCGTGCATTCGGTGTGAACAAGAATCTTCACTCCGGGATGCATAGAGCGTATGGCCTTGATTTTTTCAGCATCGAAATCCTCGTGCACTATGCACCTGCCCCTCCATCCGATGATTTTTTTTCTAGTGAGCTTTGCAACATTTTTCGCCATGAGTTCGTCAGGCAGGAAAATTATCTCCTTTTGCGGCATGCCCTCCACTACCTTCATGGCGTTGGTGGAAGTACAACATGCATCGCTTTCCGCTTTCACGTCCGCGTTGGTGTTGACGTACGTTACTATGCCGGCATGCGGGTGCTTTTCGCGCATTTCCCTCACGTCTTCAGCTGTAATGCTTTCAGAAAGCGAGCAGCCTGCCTCGGTCGAGGGCAGCAAAACGGTTTTTTCAGGGTTCAGTATTTTCGCTGTTTCCGCCATGAAGCGAACACCGCAGAAAACAATCGTCTTCTGTTTAGCTGAACAAGCCTGCTTGCTCAGGCCGTAGGAGTCTCCCACGAAGTCCGCAATGCCGTAAATGATGTCAGGGGTCTGGTAGGAGTGCGCCAGAATTATTGCGTCCTTTTCCTTCTTCAGCTTGTTAATCTCAAGGGTAAGCGGCGCGTAAACGAAGCAGTCTTCCATGCTCCACCCTAAGTGCTTTACTTTATCATACAGCCTTTTCGCTTCCGCTACAACCTCGTCTTCCGCAAGCTCCGCTTTCGCGTGCGGCCTTTCCGCTTCGGCAGTGGTGGCTTCTGCGGTTTGCCCGTCTTTTTCACGTTGCTTTTCCGCTTCCGTTGCTGTTTTTCCGGTAGCGGGCTTTGCCTTTCTCTGCAAGCGCTTCGCTTCCGCTGCTACCACTTTCCCTTCCACCAGCATGGTTTTTCCGCGCGGGCTCTTCGCTGCCGTAGCAATACCGCTGGCTGTTGAAACGGAAAACCCCATTTATAAGAAACGCCCGCCGGGCTTTAAAGCCCTTAGGTTTTACGACGGGAGACGGAGAGTTTTAAAGGCGGAAATAACTATTCTAAACGTATGGACCGTTTCGAGGCGCCCGAGAGGCCGAAGTGGCTTGATAGCGCGAGAGTTCCTTTGGCCAAGCAGGTTGATAAGTTAACGCCAGTGACCCGCTTAAGCGACCGTAACCACCAGAGTTACGCCAACCTCGAGTTGTTCTTTCGCTCGTGGCACCCTGATGCAACACCTGAAGACTTAAAGAAGTTGTGGCACGCGTTCGTCTTCATGCGCGAAGCGCACAAGGGACGTCTTCGGAAGGACGTGAAGACGAAAGAGGAGGCCCATCCGTACACCGCTGCTCTTTATGCGGCGAAAGCCGGCAACACCCTGGACGAGGTCATTGCATCGTTGCTTCACGACACAGTCGAGGACTGCGGCGTCAGGGTTGGGGAAATCAAACGAAGGTTCGGTTTATATGCGGCGGAGACGGTTTCCCTTGATTCGAAACCAAAGATACGCCTTGGCGTGCAGACGCCCTGGAAATACTTGGAACATGAGGGCGCCTGTCTGCCAGTAGTCTTGCCTGATGATGAGTCTTACTACCGGGAAGCCACCCGTGAGGAGGACGCGTTGGAAAAAAGCCCGCAAGTAAAAAAAATGATCACCGACCTTTATCGAGACCGTCTTTTCAACAAGGGCCAACCATTAACGCCATTGCATCGGTCTGCCATATGGGTAAGACAATGGGACACGACGCATAACCTGCAGACGTTGAAAGCGTACAAGACCAAAAACGAAGTGGCCGCGCAAATAGACAAGATGTACGATGCCGCCTTCTTTTTCGCCGACCGCCTGTCGTCTGTTATAGCAAAGTCGCTTCCGCCGAAGGTGCGCGAAGCTCTCGCAGAACGGTGGAAACAGCGTTACAAGTCCAAAGATTACGCGTTCAAGTGGATTCTCCACCTGCCTGACCGTACGAAACTCACTTTTAAAAAACTCGACAGCATCCCGCCGACTTTCGTGAGCGTTGTGAACCGCCACCATGTTGTCGAGAGAGGACAAGTAAGCCAGACCAAGCACGAGTTGTTCATACCTTATTCGCTTGTTGGCGCGAAATCGTTTGACAAACTGCAACATGAACTACAGTTCCACTCTGACCCGGCAAACAATCCCCTCCTGCGGACGAAAGTCGAGAAAGGACCTGCTCCGGAAAACCCGATTGTGCGGAAAGGCGAGAGCTGGATTCCGCCAGGCGTCCGGGAGTTCCATCCGTTCTACTTTGATTTTGGCGGCTTGAGACGCAAGGGATTGGTGCATTTCAAGGTCTTGACAAAGCAAGCGCTGATACGTTACTCGGATATCCCTTTTCTGAAGCTTGTTGGTAAGTTAGTCAAGCCAGGCGGGTCGCAGAAGGACCCTTTCGTCCACAAGGTGGACAAAAAAGGGGAGGCATTTTGGTTGGAATCAACGCACGGAAACCACGTTGTTTCGGTTTTCCTTCCGTACAAGTACTTCAGCCCCTTCCGCGGGCTGATTGAACTCGCGCTCGAAGGCTTCAAAGAACGCAATAAGCGGTGGTTGTCAGGTGCTGGAGCTGCTTTCGAGCCCACCCACCAGCCCGGAGGAGGCATAAAGCCTACTTTTCACACCATTAACCTCTCGTTCAGGAAAGACCTCAACCAGCACCAAAGGAACTCGTTGCTGAGAGAGCTCGCCGATGATGTCAAGTCACCGCTCATGCAGCCGGTTTCGTTCAACGGCCTCAGAAAGGCAGCTGAATTCCTCGGGCGTCTTAGGAAACCCGGGCGCAGACGCTGAACGAGCTTGCTGAAAAACTCACCGCGCTTGGCTTGACGTCTGTTGAAGTCGAGCCCCAGAAAGACAATGTCGTCGCAATAAGGGCGAGGCTGCCGAAAAGCGTTGCGTACCACAGGCGCGACTACTTCCTGGAGACGAGGCTCGCGAAGGTCACTGGCCTCCTGTCCGTCACCGCTCCGCGTACTTCTTGAAAACGTCCAGCGCTTTCTTTATACTGCTGCCAAGAAGCAGCCGGTATAACATGTTCTTTTTGACTTTCGATAACGCGCTCTTGCCGTATCTTACTGCAAGTTTCGGGTTTTCGATGAACTTGAACGCCTGGTTTACGTGTACGCTGCCTGCAACGAGCAGTGGTTCCTCGTTCTTTTCAGCGGACTCCAGAACCTTGGCGGCCATGATAAAACTCCGCGCGTTTACTACGAAGCCTGCATACCTTATCGCATCCCTCTTCTTGAGCCCGAAGTACTCGTATAAATCCGTTGAATCCACTCTGCCTTTCCGCTCAAAGGAAGCCGGCAGTGGCGTGGTGCGAATTTTCAGTTTGCTTTTTTCCCTTTCTCTCACGTAGTCTCCTCCTTTCGTTGTGTATTGCCGAAAGTATTCAATCAGCCCTAGCGGGTGCCTAAAATACGGTAAAACCGCTAAGGCGTTCAACCACATCGAAGCATCTGCGCTCTTGGCTCTCCAAAAAAACTGGCGCGGCAGCGCATACCTCCGGTCTTCTGTCAGGAGCGTCCCTTTGTGTTCGGTCAGCCTCTTCTCAAGAAAGTCCGTTGTGTGCCTGTCAAGTGGTATACCAACGTCGCCGTGTACTATCCCGACCAGATGGATTGGCGAAGCGGTTCTGCTTTTTGGCCTCAAATCCAAAATGAAATGCTCGTAAGGGGTTAGTTTTCTAGGCAAAAAATGTCAAATTTACCTCGTAAAAAGGCAAAAAATAGAGCAATGCACAAAAAAGTACATTTCCCTCTGAAAATGCCTACAAAACTAACCGGATACAAATGCTCCATGTTTCAACCCTTCAGCGCGGAATTGTCCTTCTCCAGCTTCTCGGCTTTCTGCTTCAGAAAGTCGCCGACCTTCTTTCTTAAGGCGGGGTCGCCCAATGAAAGGATTTTGACTGCGTAGAGCGCAGCGTTCTGCTCCCCGAGGACAGTTCCGTGCGCCACTCCAGGAGGCATGCGCAGCGAGGAAGGGAGGTCTTCGGAAGAACCTGGCGGGCAGGTTACTATGGGCCAGAAAGTGGCGCACGCGAGCATGCCGCTCAACGCGTTTGACAATCCTGCAACTGCAATAAAGACAATCGGTTCCTTGGACGAGTTGGCTTCCTCGGCAATTTGCAGGACTTTCTTGGGAGTCCTATGCGCGGAGGCAATGGCGTACTCAACGGAAACGCCGAACTCCTCTGCTGCAGCGCCTATTCTATTGGCGAAATCCAAGTCGCTCTTCGAACCCATCAGAATCATTATCTTCGACACGCAAACCACCTATGAATTATTTGACTCATCGCTTGTTTTAATGCCTATTGGCCCTCAGCCCGTTTTGAACAACTCCGTGAATTCGGGGTTGTTGATTTCCACGAGCGTTCCAGGAAACATTATTCCCTTTTCCGTAATCATTGCTTCGGCGCACTTGTTCGGCCCGCATATTCGGAATTTTTCGTTCACCCGCAGCGGCTGCTTTGAAGGAACCGCTTTCAGCCGGAGCTCGTCCTTCCATTTGCTGTAAGCGAAGGACACGCCCCTGTTGTCCGTCACGCCGTTTTCGTCCTTCGTCCAGTCCAGCCCCGGCAGTCCGATGTTCGCGTAAAGGTTGAACCGTTCGCCTTTCTTGAACGCCGCTTCTACCGCGGCAAACCCGTTGACGCTGACCGTAAACGGCGTTGAAAGCAGGATCACGTAGTACTCGCGCCAATCGCCGGCAACTGCGCGGTTCTTTATCTCCGCCTCCGCGGCAGACCGCACCTTGACGTTCACGTCCGTTAGGGGGAGCGTGAACAGGTCGTGGAACGCGTCGGAAAGCTCGTCGCCGTTGCGCGGCCTCGCCTTCGCGACGTAGACGCGCACAAGACCATCAAAACCGTCGCCAATCTCGAAGGTGGTCTCGAATTTGCCCGCCTTGTTCCGCCGGGTTGAAGCCCTGCCGTTCACGGAGATTTTTTTCGCGAGCTTCGTGCTCATGAGGAGGTAGTTGTTTTTCGCGGTCACCGGCCGGTACAACTCCGCCCTTCCCTTTATTGGGAAGCTGCCGTCCGCGAAGGGCTGCAGTTCCTCGCGGTTCGGGTCCGCAAAGGCAGGGCAGCCGTAAAAAGCGAAGTCGTCACGCGAGAACGACAGCACCCCCATTTTCGTCCTTTCGTCGATTGAAAAACCAGTTGCCGACGTCCAGTTTGCCAAAAGGGACAAAGCAAATAGGAAAAGCAGGACGTTTTTGGTGAGTGCGTTTAAGGTCACCTGAACTTCTCCCCGGTCAACTGCTCAAACAAGTCAACGTAAATCCTGCTAGTTGCTTCAATCTTGTCCTTCGGAAGCGGAGGAATGTCCGGTTCGGGCTTGCCCGCCTTGCGAGCTGCGTAAAGGGCTTCATGGTATCCGGTTTGCCTATAATACTGGCGCACGAACTCCTTGCTTTTCTCGACGTATTTGCCGTTGTTGAAGTCCTCGAGAATCCAGAAACGGTCCTCGTCTGCGGTGCCGAACGTGTCAATCACCATCAACTCGCGTTCGGCGTCAAAAGCGAACTCCTTCTTGCCGTCCACATGCACCAAACCGCGGCCAAGAACTTCCTTGTTGATTATTTGGTCGATTTTCAGGGTTGTTTCCCTCAAGGCATCCCAGTCGTCCTTGTCCAAACCGGAGATTTTCATCGCCTCCTCCTTGGAGAGGTTCCGGTCGGTCTTCTCCAGCTTGGTCGTCACCTCGAAAAACGGCTCCGGAAGCTCTTCGCCTTTCTTGACTTGGTGGCCCGCTTCGAATCCTAAAGCTTCTGGTTTCACTTCGCCGCTCTCAATTCGGTCGAACAGCGAACCGTAAGCGAAATAGCGGACTATGACTTCCAGCGGAATAAGGTAGTTTTTGGTTGAAGGCGTGATTTGAGCGTAATCCTTGATGACGTTGACCCGCTTGACGTGCATTTTGTTCGGAGCGCTCAGCTTGATGAAGTGGTTCCTTATTCCTGCCTTGGAGCATTTGCCGAACCAGTAGGCGCTCGTCCTGCAAAGGGTCTCGCCTTTGTGCGGTATGTCGGAAGGGATGACCTTGTCGAAAACCGAAACCCGGTCGGAGAACTCGAACTCAAGGGTGTTCTCATCTACTTCGTAAACGTTCTTCACTTTCCCTTTTTTTATGAAATCCATTTCAAGTCACTCTTATTTTCCAAGGTTTTTTCCCGGAGGGAAAAAAGCTTTTATGAAGTCCATTTCAAGCCACTCTTTTTTTTATTCTCCCCTGACTTTTTTCGTTCTTTCCTCTTTGACTTTCGTTTTCACTTGGAATGTTTCACTTTTTTTTTTTTTTTTTTTTTCTTTTTGACTTTCATTATCCGTCTGAACTTTTTTTCACTTTTTCCTTGTTATGTTTTTCTCTTCCAACTACTCCTTGCTCTCCAGCAGCAGCGTCTTGTGCCTTTCGGGCCCGACTGAAACGCTCACCACCTTGAGCGAAGTGAGCTTCTGGATTTTCTCGACGTACTCCCTTGCTTTTGCGGGCAGGGCTGCGAGGCCTTTTTCGTTGGAAGCCTCGACCAATTCGGTCCACTCCTCCTGAGTCAAATCCTCGAAACCGTCAAGTTCGATGTACTGGGGCTCTGCTTTTGAAATCCACTCCTTCTGTGTTGGGAAGTAGTCGATTTTCTGGCTGTCCAGCTTGTAGGCGGTGCAGACTTTCAGTTTCTTGGTGCCGCCCAAAACATCCAGCTTGGTCAAATGCAAAGCAGTGTAGCCGTTCAATCGTTTGCCAAGGTTGATCATGGTCAAGTCAAGCCAGCCAATTCGGCGCGGCCTTCCTGTGGTAGTGCCGAACTCGCCGCCTTTCTCCCTCAACCTTTCCGCCTCTTCGCCCTGAAGTTCGGTCGGGAACGGGCCTTCACCCACCCTCGTAGTGTAAGCCTTCACTACGGCCTCTATGCGCTCCAGTTTTTTGGGACACATTCCTACGGACGCGGCCACGTTGCCAGCCAGAGGCTGCGAAGACGTGACGTAGGGGTAGGTGCCGAAATTGTTGTCCAGCATCACTCCCTGCGCGCCCTCGAACAAAACCCTTTTTCCCTTGTCCAGCGCTTCGTTCACTTCGATGGAGACGTCGGCAACGAACGGCTTCAGTTTTCCGCCCATTTCCGCGTACTCCTTGAATATCTCGTGCTCGGACGGCATCGCTTCGACTCCGTAAACCATCTTGAGGGTTTTGTCGTAAACCGGGTAGCTTCTTCCCAGAGCCTCCTTGAGCAGCGACTCGTCAACAAGTTCCTCCACCCGGATTCCCCAGCGGGAAGCGTGCGACTCGTAAACCGGGCCTATTCCCCGGCCTGTTGTGCCTATCTTGTCTTTGCCCTTGTCGCGCTCGGCGTCGAGGTATTTGTGCCACGGCATTATAACGTGCACCCTGAAGTCCACTCCCAACAGCTTTGGAGTTGCTTTCAGGCCGGAAATCTCATCCAAAAGAACTTTGGGGTCTATTACCACGCTTGAAGCGATGAAGCTCTTTTTTCCGGAAACCAAGCCCGAAGGAACAAGGTGCAGCTTGAATTTTTTGCCGTCCGCTACGACGGTGTGGCCCGCGTTGTTGCCGCCCTGATACCTCACGACCACGTCGAACTTTCTGCATAATTCGTCCACTATCTTTCCTTTGCCTTCATCTCCCCA